>CAYPQJ010000029.1:0-7561 GCA_964412835.1 uncultured Desulfobacteraceae bacterium
CCTTTACCGCCGTCTCAGTCATGGAGAGCAGCGTCTGCATGACCTCTTTCCGTTTCTGCGGAAGTACATCCATTGTAATCCTGAAAATAATCATAAGGGCATGCTCCTCTTTTTCATAAACAGCATGAAGATGATCTTTGCAAGTTACGTGCCAGGGATGGTTGAGCCCGGGAGGTTAAGGTAGCTGAATCGTCCGAGCTCATTTATGGCCAAAAGATTAGATTCGGCCATCGTCTTACACACCAGAAAAAGAACCATTTACGTGCGTATGTTTATGCTACGAGCACCGTGCCCCGCCTATTAAGTTTCCCGCCAAATTGGAAATTTACGGCAATTTTGCGTGATACTCGAGAGAATCCGAAAGTGGCTGGTCGAGTGCCAATTTTTTCAAGAACTCCCAGTTCTGATTTTTGAAAAAGTTGAACAAAAAGACCTTTCTGTAGAATGCTTTTTGTAATCATATGGCCAAAGTCATTTTTACCATTAAAATCCACCCTGCTGTCTGTTTTTACAGGCGCATTGGGATTCTTAGACCTGCATATTCTCTAAATTAAATTGGGTCTTTATGAATTTCCTACGCCAGCCTGCTTTTGGCATATCTTTTGCTATAATCCCCATGTTTAGTGGAAATAAAATTGTTAGTTTTGCCTGCAGGCCATTTTAGATTTTTCACATCCCGGATATCGTGTCACGGCGGCCTGAGTTTGGAGCAAGAATATCAGAAAAGAAGTATTTGAGAACCATGAAACGAAAGGAAAACCTTATGGACTTTAACAATGCCTCTGAAAAAACTATTTCGGGTCTTGTCATAGCAACTGAATGGGATGATGACGATGATATTACCGATCTTGAAATTTCAACAGATGACGACAGCTACAATGTGGAAAAAAACGCTCTGTGGAAGGAACTGGTTGATCTATCGGACACCCAGGTGGAAATCACCGGCGTGGTTACGGAGGAAGAAGAGGGTAACAAACGGATTTTCGTCACGAGTTATGAACTGCTGAAAGAGATGAAGTCTGACGATGATGAGGTTAAATATGACCACGTATATGAGGAGTGGAGTTATGAAAATGTAGAAGAAGTTGGCTGGGAAAAAACTGATTTCAAATTTTGAATGACAAACATGCACAATAATAACAGATCCAAGCGCTTCTTAGAAAATCATGTCTCGGCGGATTCTTTTTTAGCAACTATTTTGAAGACGAAATTGCTGATTGGAGAAAATACAATGTGGGATCAGACTATTTATTGCATCCAGTGTGACAATCCTTTTACTTTCACAGAGGCCGAACGGTATCGTTTGAATTCCCGTGGATTTGACGCTCCAAGAAGGTGTCCAGACTGCCGAAAACACAAACAAAAATCGGCAAATTCCGAAAACGGACGAACAAAAAGAGGCCGGAAGCAATATGAAAATTGGGAAATTGTGGCAAACGATGAATGAAAACGGAAACAAGCACTCGTCTGCAAATAAACAACGCCGGATCAGTTGAAACAATGCCGCCAAGGCCGATTCATAGCCAACGTGCAGAAGGTTATGACATTGCTCGTTCCCTGGCTTTTTTTGGAATGATTTTGGTGAATTTCTGGGCATTGATGGAGATGGGTGTCTCATGTCTGGAATGGTTGACTTTTATTCTCATTTTGATTCAGGGTCGTGCTGCAGCTGCCTTTGTCATTCTGGCCGGTGTGGGCCTTTCCCTGTTGTCAAAGGGAGTGTTGAATCATGACCCGATTGCCGTCAGAGTGCATCGTTTCAGGATTTGGCGAAGGGCTTTCTTTCTTTTTGCAATGGGAGTTCTGAATGCCATCATTTGCCCGATGGATATTCTTCACTTCTATGCTCTCTATTTTATAGTAGGTGCTGTTCTGGTGTCTTTTTCCAATCCGCGACTTCTCGCGCTCATGGTGACTCCGATTGTGATCTTTGCTCTTCTCATGCTCCTCTTCGATTTTGATCGGAGTATGGAATGGGGAGGGCTTTCCTCAAGAGAATGGGTGAATCCTCTTCGGTTGGCAAGGCATCTTTTTTTTAATGGTCATTATCCATTTTTTCCCTGGACTTCCTTCTTGATCGTAGGTCTGTGGTTGGGCCGGCAGGATCTTTTCAATGTTCGAGTCAGGCGAAAAATATTGCTGGCGGGAATCGTTGGGGTGGCTTTATCGGAACTTCTTTCATGGATCATAGTTTATGTGGCAGAGTCCCATGATTACTTTTTGAATCCGATGCTTTTGTTACTCTGGGTTGCCATTGATCCCTGGGAGCCGATGCCCTTTTTCATGATTTCCGCCTGTGGAACGGCGTTGGTCGCCATAATCTGTCTTGTGATATGGACGGAGAATTTCAAGGGCTCCAGATGGCTCAGGCCATTTGTGGCAGTAGGGCAGACAACACTGACACTCTACATCATCCATATCGTAGTTGGCGAAGCCTGGCTCAGGGCTATGAAATTATGGCACATCGATTCTTCACTCTTTCCCCTTTTGGGAGGCGGCCTTTTTTTTGGATTGTCCTTATGCGGCTGCTACTTTTGGAAAAAGCATTTTGGCAGGGGGCCTCTGGAGTGGGTGATGCGGAGCTTTTTTGATACCTCTTTTTTTCGCCGGACAAAAGCATTTTGAAACATTCGCTTCACATATTTTTAGGCCCATATTAATTTGTTTTGTAGGGCGTCAGAAATGCATGCGAAAGGATAGGAGAACCCTCCGCATGCAATTTTACTCATTAATACATATCTTCATCAAGGGACATTGAAGATGCTTTTTTCTTTTTGGGTTTTTCTGCCACCATGGCTTCCGTGGTCATGAGCAAGCTGGATACAGAGACCGCATTTTGAAGGGCAAACCGCGTCACCTTGGTGGGATCTACGATACCGGATATCATGAGGTCTTCATAGTTCCCCGTTTCAGCGTTAAAACCGAAATTTCCTTTCCCTTCCTTGACCTTCTGAACGATGACTGAAGCCTCATAGCCCGCATTTCCCGCAATCTGCCGAATGGGCTCTTCCAGCGCCCGTTTGATAAGATTAACCCCCAGTTGCTCCTCTCCGTCCAGTCGGGCGTTTTCAAGGGATTTCATGGCTCGAAGGTAGGCCACTCCTCCGCCAGGCACAATACCTTCTTCCACGGCTGCCCGAGTGGCGTTTAAGGCGTCTTCCACCCTGTCCTTTTTCTCTTTCATTTCGATTTCCGTAGCAGCACCTACGTTAATTACGGCCACGCCGCCTATCAGCTTGGCCAGCCTTTCCTGGAGCTTTTCCCGATCATAGTCGCTGGTGGTTTCATCAATCTGGGCGCGAATCTGTTTCACCCGTCCATTGAGGGCTTCCCGATCTCCGCCCCCATCCACAATGGTGGTGTTATCTTTGTTCACGGTGATCCTTTTAGCGGTTCCCAGGTCCTTGATTGTTACGTTTTCAAGCTTTAATCCCAGATCTTCGCTGATGACACGGCCTCCGGTGAGCATGGCAATGTCCTGAAGAATTTCCTTTCGACGGTCTCCGAAACCGGGCGCTTTCACCGCCGCGCATTTCAGTGTACCCCGCAACCTGTTCACCACAAGTGTTGCCAGTGCATCACCCTCAACATCTTCGGCAATGATAAGTAACGGTTTGCCCGTGCGGGCTATTTCTTCGAGTACAGGCAGAAGGTCTTTCATGAGGCTGATCTTTTTTTCGTTCAGGAGAATGTAGGGCTCTTCCAGGTCTGCCTCCATCTTCTCGGGATCCGTCACAAAGTAGGGACTCAGATATCCCCGGTCAAACTGCATACCCTCCACGATTTCGAGGGTGGTTTCCATACCCTTGGCTTCTTCCACGGTAATCACACCTTCCTTGCCCACCTTTTCCATGGCCTCGGCGATGATGTCTCCTATGGTATGATCGTTGTTTGCGGAAATGGTGCCCACCTGAGCGATTTCCAACTTATCTTGGGTCGGTTTAGAAAGATTCTTCAGCTCCACAACCACAAGGTTCAAAGCTTTGTCAATGCCACGTTTCAGGGCCATGGGATTGGTCCCGGAAGTGACCAGTTTGATTCCTTCACGATAGATGGCTTGGGCTAAGATCGTTGCGGTGGTCGTGCCGTCTCCCGCTGAATCGGACGTTTTGGAAGCCACCTCCTTAACCATTTGGGCGCCCATATTTTCGAATTTGTCAGTCAGTTCAATTTCTTTGGCTACCGTCACCCCATCTTTGGTGATCTTAGGCGCTCCCCAGGATTTTTCAATAAGGACATTACGTCCTTTGGGGCCCAGTGTTACTTTAACCGCATCCGCTAGAGTGTTCACACCTTTAAGCATGCGTTCTCTGGCCGTTGCGCCGTATTTGATCTCTTTTGCTGCCATGGATTGATCCTCCCTTGTTAGCTCGATAAAATAGCCAGGATGTCATCTTCTTTCAGAATTAGATGCTCTATCCCATGTATTTTGATTTCTGCTCCGGAATACTTGTTGAAAAGGATTTTATCGTCCTTTTTCATCGCCAACGGAACTCGCTTTCCGGAATCATCCAGTTTGCCGGGGCCTACCGCCACAACCCTTCCTTCCTGAGGCTTTTCTTTGGCGGTGTCGGGAATGATGATTCCCCCGCTGGTTTTCCCCTCGGCATCAATTCGAATGGCAAGCACGCGATCGCGCAATGGTTTGATATTCATCAGTTTGCCTCCTTTTCTGCTTCATTGTTTAACGCTTGGTATCGCTACGCCTCTTATAAGGGCCTGAAAAGCTTTTCCCCAAGGCCTTGATCCGCTATAAATGCAAATACCGCGCCATGCTTTTAAACCATTAATATTCATTCCTTTTTTAAGAAGTGTGCATCCTGGAAGTGAAAAATCGGAACCTGGATTTCTTTTTTTTTGGAGAAAGCGATCTGGAAGTTCTCTTTTAGAAACCTTCTTCAGCCGTGAGTTTTTTTGAAAACAGTTTTTTTCCGATAATGAAGGATTAATGATTCTCTATCCATGCCATGAAAGGCTAGATATGGTTCGAAAGGTAAACGCATAAAAATATTTTTGGCACAAATATCGCAAGAAGAACAAGAAAATCATTACTCAAACAATGGCCATGGAATTCTACAGCAATGTCAGTAAACGAGAAAAATGGAAATACGTGATGGGGCACCCGTCAAACAGCAGAAAGACAAGCGTTAAAGGGATTCTACTGCCCTCGGAATGGGATGAAAACGGGGATGTCCTTTCTCTCACTTTGTTTACTCATGACGAAGATGAATATCGGGTGAAAGGACAGGAACTTTTTCCAGAGTTACTTCATGTTTTGCGTCACGAACTCGTGATTGAAGGATATTTTAAGTTGGAAAAAGGCAGAAAAATTATACAAATAACGGACTTTAGCCGCTTTGTAAGCCTTTGATTTCAGATCCGGCGGCAAGAGGTTGGAAAGAGGGTATGTCTAAAAAAAAGAATAACGTGATATCGAGTCTCAACCTACTGGATGGAGCGAGCGCCCAGGCACCTATTATCGCGCCGGAACTGGGAATGCAGAAACACCTGGCGGCGGATCCCCATCAGCCGCTTGAAACGAGACTGGAAGCCTACGAAGACATTGTGGAATCGGAAGTGGGGGATACCAGCCTGACAAGGTCCCGGAATATCGAACGTGATGTGGGGCTGAGACAGATTTATCTCAAATTCGAGGGGGGCAACCCCACCGGAGCGCAGAAAGACCGCATTGCCTTTGCCCAGGCCATGGATGCTTTGAGACGCGGATTTGACGCAATATGCGTTGCTACCTGCGGGAATTACGGCGCTGCCATGGCCATTGCTTCGTCCATGGCGGGCCTGCGGTGCATTGCCTATATTCCGGAAGGATATCACACGCGGCGAACCCGTGAGATGATGAATTTTGGGTCAGAAATCGTGCGTGTTCCCGGAAACTACGAAGATGCGGTAATGGCATCCCGGGCAAGGTCCGACGCAGATGAAATTTATGACGCAAATCCAGGGGGTGCCAACACGGCCATTCAACTGAAGGCATATGGGGAAATTGCATACGAAATCTACGATGAACTCCGAGACGCGCCTGCAGTGGTGGCGGTACCGGTATCCAACGGCACCACCCTTGCCGGTATCTACAGGGGGTTTTTGAGCCTTTACCGGCGTGGGAAGACCTCCCGAATTCCCCGCATGGTAGCGGGTTCTTCCCACAATAAAAATCCGATCATTCGAGCCTTTGTAAAAAATACACCCTCTTGCGAGGATCTGCCCTCCCATCGAATTCGAGAAACCCTCATCAACGAACCGCTCATCAATTGGCATGCCATCGATGGCGATCATGCCCTTGAGGCCATTCGCAACACCCACGGCTGGGCATCCAATGCAAGCGACCGCAACATGAGCAAATATGCGCGCATGATTCGCGAAAAAGAAGGACTCAATGCCCTTCCGGCTTCAACGGCCGGTTTGATTGCCCTTCTGGAACAACATGGAAAAGCCCCCCTGCCGGGAGACCGGTATGTGGTTATTCTCACCGGGAGAAACCAATGAAGAAAAGCTTTGATGGAAATGCCATTGTCTACTGTGAAGGTGCCTTTGGAACACCCTATGGAAAAACCGCCCACGGCCTCGTCCGACGATCCGGCCGTTACCACATTCTTTCGGTGGTGGATTCCCATTACGGGGGGGCGGATGCGGGCGTTGTCCTGGACGGAAAAAACAACCGCATTCCCATTCACAAAAGCCTGAGTGATGCACTCGAGGCTACGGAGAACGGATCCCGTCCCGCCACACACCTGGTCATCGGCCTGGCGACGGACGGGGGACGTCTTCCGCCATACGCCCGAAAAGATGTACTGCAAGCCATCACAATGGGGTTAAATGTCGATTCGGGCCTGCATGATTTTCTTTCTGAAGATGATGAAATGAAAGGGCTGGCGAAAAAATCGGGGGTATGGCTCCGGGATGTTCGAAAACCCCCGGAGAGAAAGGATCTTCACTTTTTCAGCGGAAAGATCGAAGATGTCTCCTGCCTGAGTATCGCAGTTCTGGGAACCGATTCCGCCATTGGAAAGCGCACCACGGCCTGGATTCTGGCCGATGCCCTGCAGTCGGCGGGATATAGCGCTGAACTCATCGGAACGGGCCAGACCGCCTGGATGCAGGGTGTTCGGTACGGGATTATTCTGGATTCCCTGGTGAATGATTTCGTATCCGGCGAGATCGAGCATGCGGTATGGCGTGCCTGGCAGGAAGTACGTCCCGATGTGATGCTTCTGGAAGGTCAGGGGAGTCTCATGAATCCCGCCTATCCCGGCGGTTTCGAACTTCTTGCGGCCGGGCGGCCGGATGTGGTGGTGCTCCAGCATGCACCGGGAAGGCATGACTACGATGGATTTCCCGGTTACCCCATTCAGCCCCTGGAAAAGCAGATCCAGGTCATTGAACTGCTGTCGGAAAAACCGGTGGTGGCAATCACCTTGAACCACGAAGGGCTGACCCCCGGGGACACCCCCGCATGTTGTGACGACATTAACCGAAAAACCGGCGTTCCCGCCTTTGACGTGCTTCGAAACGGGGCCGGGGAACTGGTGAAAATTCTGGAACC
>CAYPQJ010000029.1:7661-22591 GCA_964412835.1 uncultured Desulfobacteraceae bacterium
TGTCATAGAACGGCTGGAAATAGGGCCGGTTCAACTGGAAAAGCGCCGTTTATCTGCACCATACCGGATCACCATAAATGGTGAAACCCACCAAACAGAATTGATTTACAAGTTTGAAGAAGATGTGTTTGACCCAGGAGCTGAGGCTGCTCAAAATCTGGCCGACATGATGGCGGCGCAGGTGGCCCTGAATTATGGGCTGTTCTGTGAAGAAATTGTTTTTGTGGGGCGGTTTGACAAACACGATCAGCGGTTCATTCTGGATATGGCCCGAAATACGGCCCGTGAGATCTACGTCAAGAAGTTTCTGGAACCCAATCCTTTCCTGAGAGGTGCGGCGGCGGAACTCCCCACGGTCAAAAGAGAAAGTTACCTCACGGCGAAACTTTTGTTCCAGGGAAATAATCCCCCCGCAAAAGAGTCTTCCCATGCGCCATGGGAAAAGCGGGACGGGGAAGCATCCCGTTACGCGGTTCTTTCCAGCGGGGGAAAAGACAGCCTGCTGAGCTTTGGTCTTTTGAACGAGATGGGTATGGAGGTGCACCCTGTTTTCGTTAACGAATCGGGAAGGCACTGGTTCACGGCCCTGAATGCCTACCGCTATTTCAAGGACAATATCTCCCGTACGTCCCGGGTCTGGACCAATTCGGACCGGATTTTTAACTGGATGCTGCGGCACCTCCCCTTTATCCGAAAAGATTTTGCCCAGGTCCGTTCCGATGAGTATCCCATTCGCTTGTGGACCGTTGCGGTGTTTATTTTCGGCGCTTTGCCCCTGTTGCTGAAAAGGGGCGTGGGGCGGTTGGTGATTGGGGATGAGTTCGACACCACCCATCGTTTGTCACACAAAGGCATCACGCACTATGACGGACTCTTTGATCAGAGCCGGTATTTCGATAACGCCCTGACCCGGTATTTTTATCGAAAACAATGGGGTATCAGCCAGTTTTCCATCCTGAGGCCCATGTCGGAGCTCCTCATTGAAAACATCCTGGCCCAGCGTTACCCGGAATTGCAGCGGCACCAGGTTTCCTGTCACGCCGCACACAAGGAGGGTGAAAGGATAAAGCCCTGCGGACGGTGCGAAAAGTGCATGCGCATTGTGGCAATGCTGTCCGCCATGGACGCCGATCCCACCCTGTGCGGGTACACCCCTGAGCAGGTGGACCGCTGTTTTTCCCAGATGGTGGGAAAAGGTATCCATCAGGAAGGGGAAGGCATACGACATCTCGCCTTTCTGCTGCACCGAAAAGGAGTTTTGCCGGAAGCCAGGATGGGCAAGGTGCGTGGGTCGGAGCAGTCACAAGTGATGAAACTTCGTTTCGAAGCGGAAAAATCCCCTCTTGACGGCATTCCCCTGGAAATTCGGGAGCCCCTTTACCGAATCTGTATGGAACATGCCCAAGGCGCTGTGAAGCGGAGCGGTCGTACCTGGGGGGAAATAGATCCGTGGACAGATCCGGCCATGGGGCGGCCTTACCCCTTTGAACACCCCGCACCGGTGCCGTTTCACAGGGAAAAACGTGCGGGTCAGGGGAAAGAAAAAATACGGGATTATCTCCTGGGCGAACTCACATGGCCTGAGGTGAAACGCCGGTTTCAGGAGGTGGATGTGGCACTCCTGCCGGTGGGCGCCATTGAACAGCACGGCCCTCATCTGCCCCTGGACTGCGATGCCTTTGATGCGGATTATCTGGCAAAAGCCGTGGCCGAGCGATGCAGGGCGCCCAGACCCCTGGTGCTTCCCCTGGTCTCCTACGGCGTTTCCTATCATCACGAGGACTTCAGCGGTACCCTCAGCGTCAATCCGGAAACCCTCTCCCAGATGGTGTACGATATCGGCATGAGCGCCGTGAAGCACGGCATCACCAAACTGGTGATCGTCAACGGACACGGCGGAAACGGTCCGGCCCTCCATTTTGCGGCCCAGATGATCAACCGGGACGCCCATATATTCACCTGTGTGGACACGGGTGAGAGCAGCGATCCGGATATCTATGGCATGGCCGATACGCCCAACGACGTTCATGCGGGTGAAATCGAAACCAGCACCAGTCTGGCCACTCGTCCCCACATGGTGCGATCCAATAAAATCAAAAAATTCGTACCCCGCTTCTCAAACCGTTATCTGGATTTCACCTCAAAACGGAGTGTTGGGTGGTATGCCCATACCTCAAAAATTTCCCCGTCGGGGGTCATGGGTGACCCCACCCTGGGAAGTCGTGAAAAAGGTGAGCGTATGTGGAAGGTCATGATTGAAAACCTTGCGGCCTTTGTGGAAGAACTGCAGCGATTGAGCCTGGATGAAATCTACCAGAAGAGGTGCTAGCGCCCATGAAAATCGTGCGGATCGAAGCATCTCCGGTCACCCTTCGGATGAATGAACCCTATGTCATTGCCTATGAAACCGTTTCAGAAACCACCAACCTTTTTCTGCGCCTGGAAACCTCTAGCGGTATTAACGGGTATGGATGTGCGGCTCCCGATGAACCGGTGACCGGAGAAACAGCGGATATATTGCTGCAGGCCGTTGAATCGGTGGTGAGTCCTCTGCTGAAGGGCGCTGATCCCCTGAGGCGTACACGTTTGATGCAGAAGCTCAGAATCCAACTGAAGAACCGTCCGTCCCTTCTGGCTTCCATCAATATGGCACTCCTGGACATTCTTGGAAAGGCCTGCGGACTTCCCCTTTGGAAGATTCTGGGCGGTTTCCGGGATCGAATGAAAACCAGCGTCACCATCGGTATTCTCCCAGAGAAAGAGACCCTTGAACGGGCACTTTACTGGAAGGCCCAGGGCTTTCGCGCATTGAAGCTCAAAGGGGGACTCAATGTGGATTCAGACATCGCCCGGTTGCTCCGCATTAGGGAAGTCGTGGGAAAATCAATGGAGTTGCGTTTTGATGCCAACCAGGGATTTACCGTTGAAGAATCGTTGCGGTTTGTCCATGAAACACGAAAAGCGAAATTGGAACTGATTGAACAACCAACCCCCCGAGCGGCGCCCGAGCTTTTGAAACGCGTCACGCGGAAAGCCGCAATCCCGGTGATGGCCGATGAAAGCCTAATGACCCTGCGAGATGCCTTTCGCATCGCGCGGGGGGACCTGGCTGATATGGTTAATATCAAGCTCATGAAAGTGGGCGGCATTGACGAAGCCCTTCAGATCAATGCGGTTGCAAAGGCTGCAGGCCTTGAGGCCATGGTGGGTTGCATGGACGAGTCGGCCCTTGCCATTGCCGCCGGTCTTCATTTCGCACTGGCATGCCCCAATGTGCTCTACGCGGACCTGGACGGTCACCTTGATCTGAAAAATGATCCCGCTGCAGGCGCCGTCATTCTTCGCAAGGGCACCCTTTTTCCCACGGGAAAGCCCGGATTGGGGTTTACGCCTGGAATGGAAAATTTTCCTTTTTGATGCCGTTGTGTTGGTGTCAAGGGGACTCAAGAGGATACCTGAAAACGAGTAGTTTTTAGGAGATTCATGAGCATATCGATGACCTGTAGTCCTTTACCCTTTTGCAGCTTAACTAAACGTTCGCTGAAGGCAAACAAATAAGGTGGTGGCAGAATGAAAAAACCAGTGGACCAAACCAACGAAATATTCGACTCTCTTGCTGGAACTGAAATTTCAAAAGATTTTTCAAAGGAAATTGCCAGCAACGCATTAAGCATTGTTGTTGATGCAATTAATTCTAGTATTGGAGGTTTAATTATTACAAATATGGAAGGATATATTCGTTTTGCAAACCCATCTTTTTGCAAAATGTTTGACTATTCATTTGCCAACATAATTGGAAAAAATTCGGCCGAATTATTTTCTACGAAAGAAGTAAGAAAAATTTCTGATGTTATCGCTATAATCGACATCAGAAACGACGATACTGAAGAATTTGTAGTACAAACTAAAGACGGTTGCAATTTCATTGTTGAGGTTTCTGCTTCAAATGTCACATCCACTTCAGATGAAATTGTTGGGAGAATGGCATCTTTTGTTGATATTACAAAACATAAAGAGGTCGAGGCTGACCGAGAAAAACTTATCCAAAAGCTGCAAGATGCTCTTGATAAAATAAAAGTTTTGAGAGGCTTCCTTCCTATATGCGCATCCTGTAAAAAAATTCGGGACGACAAGGGATATTGGAACCAAATAGAGAGTTATATAAGCGATCATTCAGAAGTAGAATTCAGCCATAGCATATGCCCTGAATGCGCCAGAAGACTCTACCCTGAATTCAAAAAATAGATAGCACCGAACAATTGCATTCACCAGACGGCAAGAAGCGTGGCGGCGCTGATGCGGCAAGTTCATTGGCGCCACTGGTGATAAAAACGTTATTCAAATCAAGATATTTCCAGCGGCATTGGATCTTGATGAATCTGTGTTTACTGGTATATCACGACCAGCGCAAATATTGCCATAAAAGTTCATTAGGTCAGCTTGACAGAATCCTGAAAGCTTGCCACGCAGCACAATGTGTTGTAGCCACCCAGATGATTTGTTGATGTTAATTGTATGGTTTATTAACCACATCTTTGTCTTTTGAAAAATTCACCACCCTATCTTCCTGCGCATATTTATTTTTTGCATATCCTATGTCCACAACCGGTGCGAATTTTTAAAATTTGACGGAAAAAGGGCCGGAAATTTTGCTGACCACGATAGATCAAGAATCTGACATAACTTGACAATATTCAAGCATTTGGCGGGTCAAAAACCGTGTGATATACTTGAGCTGGGGACATCGAGTAAAACTGAGATAATGTTTTTTTATCTCACTCTGCAAATTATTTTCCTTTCTTCATCATAGCTAAAATATTGGGGATTTCTTAACAAGAGCTTCAGAACAATGGGCAGTAAGAAAAGCCTCAACCCGTTCCAGCTTGTCTGGGTTTGGATGGCTGCCCTTTGATTCCCATCTTGCGACAGTGCATTCATTTACGCCAAGTTTTTGAGCGAGATCCTTGATAGTCATGAAATTTTGCATTCTGGTAGCTCTGAGTTTTTCACCGAAGGATTTCGGGTCAGAAGGGTAGGTGGGGTTTTCGGAAAAGCACAGCCCCCATATCTTTTTCCGGGGGATTGGTTCAGGCTGGTGTGTATCTATAAATTCGACAATGGGTCTGAGGTATTTTATTTTTGGCTGAGTGCCTTGGCATTCCCAATTGACGATGGAACCTTCAAATGCACCGATACTCTTCTGAAGCTCTTTAATTTCGAGACCTTGATCTAGTCTGGTTTTTCTGAGCAGATCGCCAAGAGTTTCTATCTTTTCCGGATAGTCATCAATAAAGATTTCCTTTGGAATTTCAACGGTTAAATGGTATATATACTCGCATGGTGAATCTTGACAAAAGTATAGGTTCTGTCCCGCACGGCTGTCCGTGCGGTTTCCTGGGCGATACCAAAAGAGAATGCACCTGCTCGCCGCTTCAGATTCAGCGTTATCGCGCCAAGATATCCGGGCCACTATTGGATCGGATCGACATTCACCTTGAGGTACCGGCCGTGCTCTACAGGGAGCTTTCAGGAATTTCAGAAGGGGAGTCTTCCCATCTTATCCTGGAAAGGGTCGTGAGGGCCAGGGAAATTCAGGAGGAGCGATTTGCCCGTACCATTGCGGATCTGGAAGGGGAGTAAAGAATTGCGGGCGGCCCATGTGGGAGAAGCCATTCAGTACCGAACACTGGATCGGAAGATGGTGACATAAGAAGCGGCGGTGTTTTGTTGGGGTAGAGAAACCGGATGTCTGGATATCCGGAGGCAACTGCATGAAAGACATTATTCGAATGGGTGAAAGCTCGGTCCTCGATTTCAAGACAAAAGAAGTCCACAACGACAGCATCGAAAAAGAGGTGGCGGCTTTTTCCCTTCTTTGCCAACTGCATAACCTCAGTGCTGATAACTGACAACTGCCTCCTACAACTTCATCTTTGGGTTGCGGGTATCCCGCCTTAGGAACGTGGCCGCAATAACTTCCCCAACCATGCATCATAGCTTCAGACCATCTTCGCCCGATCTGAAATAACAAAAACATTGAAATAGCCTGCTATTCCTTCAGCTTTTGTGATTTCAGATCGAACAAATCTGGCCCAAATCTATGCGCCTTCTTGTGAAAGCTATTACGGCCACGTTCCTTAGGAAGAAAAAGCATTGCATCAGGAACGGTACCCATTTTGGGGTCAAAAAAGACGATATAAGGCCTGAAAACGCCTATTTCGGGGACGTTAATTTCTAATAATCAATAATTTGGCGTGGCCCGACCCGCCATCCCGCCATCTCAATTCCGGAATACCTTCATCATAATGGACCGACCAAGGTTTGTTTTGATTTATGAGAGATGAGAAAGCAATGATCGAAGATCAAATAATCAATGACCCAGGCCGCGTTTCCGGTAATTTAAAGAGCATCCTGACGGATATCTTTCATTTTCATGCTTTCAGACCCCATCAACAGAAGGTCTGCGAATCCGTTATAGAAGGGAAGGATCTCCTGCTGGTTATGCCCACGGGGGCCGGGAAATCCCTCTGCTACCAGCTTCCGGGCATCGCCCGAAAGGGCGTCACGCTGGTGATCAGCCCCCTCATCGCCCTGATGGAGGATCAAACCGCAGGCCTCAAGCAAAAGGGCTTTAGAGCGGACCGCATTCACTCCGGGCTCACCCGCCTGAAGTCCCGGCAAATCTGCAGGGAATATCTGGACGGTAAGCTTGATTTTTTCTTTATGGCACCCGAGCGGCTGGCGGTCCCCGGTTTTCCCGAGATGTTGGCCAAAGGGAAACCCTCCCTGGTGGCCATCGATGAGGCCCACTGCATAAGCCAATGGGGCCATGATTTCCGGCCTGACTATCGGCTGCTGGGGGAAAGGCTTCCGCTCCTGCGTCCCGCGCCTTTTATCGCCATGACGGCCACGGCAACCCCCAGGGTCCAGACGGATATTGTACGGCAATTGCGCATGGACCGACCGGAGCTGCGTATCCACGGTTTCAGGCGGACCAATATCGCCATTGAACTGGTTGAAATTCCACCGGCGGATCGAACCCGAAAAGTGATTGAAATTCTAAAAGCAGATGAACACAGGCCCGCCATTATCTATGCACCTACCCGACAGAAAACCGAAAATCTGGCGAAGGAGCTTTCCCACAACTTTAAAGCGGCTCCCTACCATGCGGGTCTGGCGCCGGAAATTCGAGACGGGGTTCAGGCGGCCTTTCTTTCGGAAAAGATGGAGATCATCGTGGCCACCATCGCCTTTGGCATGGGAATCGACAAACCGAATATCCGCACTGTGATCCACACGGCCCTGCCCGGAAGCCTCGAAGGATACTACCAGGAAATCGGCCGCGCGGGGAGAGACGGCAAACCTTCCCGGGCCGTCCTTCTCCACGCCTATGGAGACCGTCGCGTACACCAGTTCTTTCACGAAAAAAACTATCCCCATGAAAAAATCCTGGACAGGATTTACAAACGGCTCAAGAAGGAAAGAATACCATTGGAAAACCTGGCTGAAGCATTGAATCTAGAGGAAGAGGAATTCGATACGGCCCTTGAAAAGCTGAGAATTCACGGAGGGGCGAGGGCGGAACCGGATAAAACCGTGCGCCGGGGTCATGACCACTGGCTTTCCCAATACCGGGCACAGAGAGACCACCGACTCAGCCAGCTTGAGGAAATCTCCCGTTTTGCCGGTTCTTCTTCATGCCGCATGCTCCACCTGATTCAGCATTTCGGGGATTGTGAAGACGACGGTCATCCCTGCGGCATCTGCGATTTCTGCGCCCCTGAAAATGCCATCGGAGTTTTCCATCGCAACCCCGATAAACAGGAAGAAAAGATCATATGGCGGACAATGTCCAAACTGAAACAGTTGGGCAGTCTCAGTACGGGAAAACTTTTTAAGGCGGCATGCCCCGATGCCGCCATTTCCCGGTCGGATTTTGAAAGCCTGCTCAGGGCCCTTGCCGGGGCATTACTGATCACGCTGCGGGAAGACGCCTTTGAAAAAAACGGAAAACGGATCCATTACAGGAGGGCCGAGATAACCGGAAAGGGAAAATCCTTTCGATTCGAGGTCTGCAAATCTTTGCGACTGTCGTCGCTGAAAAGCGATCGCAGGACAACGAGAAGGAAAGCATTGGTTCGCAGGAAAAAAGGGGGAGAATGAACATTTCAGTGGTTCAATGCAGAGCGTGGGAACGAGCGTGAGCAGCGAGCCCACAATGAGAATTGTTGGAAATACGTCCAAGATGTCGCATATCAATTTGACCGGAAGAATTTCCTCGGAACCCCGCTGGATCGGAAGATGAAGGGATAAGAAGAGGTTCCTGTTTCCTGAAGATGACTTTAAAGAAGAAAGAGGCTTCCCCTTTCCTTGCAGTGTTCAAGGAATTCCTTGAAGCAGGCGTTGTTCCCGAGGCCTTTTTCCCGGTTTGGAATGGCTGAGAAAAAAAACCTGCTGCCGATCACGATGAGTTTTTTTCTCGCCCTGGTTACGACCACGTTGAAGCGATTGGGATTGTTCAGAAACCTGGATATTACATGGTCCCGATCCGATGCGGTGAATCCGAAAATAATCACGTCCCTTTCCGCGCCTTGAACCCGCTCCACCGTATCAATCAGGGGAAGTTCATGGTTTGTCCCCTCAAGCAGGCCGGAAAGGCGGGCGGAGATTAGGTTGTTTTGGGCGCGATGGGGGGAGATGAGGGCTATCTGCTCCGGCTGAATGGCGAAATGAGTGATCATTCGGCAGGCGATTCGGGAGATGATGTGGGCTTCCTGTTCGCATTCTTGATGGTGCCGGCGATGATCCATGATCGCGAGAGTTATGGGTCGATTTGGGTCGATCAGTTGGTCTATCCGGTTATCGGAAATTTCCCCTTTCAACGTAAGTCTCGATCCGGCGTTTTCAGGGGCGGGCTGAAGGGCGCCGTCGTACCAGGTGCGGCTCGGGAACCGGCAGAGTTCGCGGTTCATTCGGTAGGTGATATCCAGGCGGACGTGATTTTCGGCATTGCCATGTCGAGAGAGATGCTCAAGAATTGATTTTCGAACGTCCAACGGTTTTTGGTCCGGCGAAAGGGGCTCTGTACCTTCCCTTTCATCGTGCCCCAGAACAATGGGGGGCAACTGCTTAACGTCCCCCAGAAGAAGATAATTCCCCTTTCCATAGGCCAGCGTAAGCGCAGCCTGGGGAACCAGCATCTGGGAGGCCTCATCCAATGCCATCCAGTCGAAATACGGGGGGAAATGGCCGTTTCGGCTGTCAAAAAGGTTGTAGAGTCCGTATCCGGTAGCGCCGAGGATCAGGTATCGGCGGCGGAAAACATCATCAGGGTCATTGGACGTTTCAACACTGAAATGATCATTCTCCTTTGCGGGTTCATTGGGTTTTCCCCACTTGATCAATGGAGCGGGAAAGCCTTTCAGGTTGAACTGTTTTAGCAATCGCGAGACCTTTTCAAGGGCATTGTCGATGGCCTGGTGGGTCAGGGCGCTTAGCGCGATGCGCAAGGGTTTCCCCGATTCATGGGCTTGAAGGACCAGTGCAATCAGCATCCAGCCCAGGAGATGGGTTTTGCCGGTTCCGGGAGGACCGTCAATGAGACTCAATTGGTAGGAGAAAGGGAGTTCCATGGCGCGCTTCTGAGCGGCATTGAGTCCGATGATGGAACTGTTCTGCGCGAGCCACTTTCGTATCCAGAACGATGAATTTTGATGTTGCGTGCGGGGGCGGTTGTCCCGCAATATTCGTGAAAATGGATGCTCATCCCGGCTCAGCACGGTTTTGACCGCGTGGAGCAGTTTGGGGGTGGTCCAGTCTTCCGCGTCCTCTTCCAGGGAATAATAAATGCGTCGGTTTAAGGCCAGATGTCCCTGCCGGGAGCCGACGGACAGGATTTGTGCTGTTGGCTTGAAGCGGTTCAGGATAACGGAAAACCCGTCTTGAAGGTCACGTATCCCTTGTGGCGCCAGTTTCAAAAAATCCCCTTCCCGGAATTTGGATGTGCCATTGTTATGGATTACGGAAAAGTTGTAACGGAACTTTCCTTCATGATCCAGTTCTTTTCCCATAAAACGAAGCGGTCCCATGGCCCGGAAGCGCTCCACCCGCTCCTCCAGAGAATATTCCTGCAGCGACAGAATATCTTCCTGTTTTAAACGCTGTTCTTCTTTCACGAATTGGATATAAACTTCGGATGGATCTTCTTTTTCCGGCCCTGTTTTCCACCCCTCCTGTTGTCGGCTGCTGATCAGGTGCTCCATGAGCCATTTTCTTAAGTGGTCGCAAAATAACAGGGCTTCTTTTAATTCGACATCATGTGGGTCCCCGTGAAACAAACTGAGAGGCCTTTTCAGGGCAGGCGCCAAACCCAGAATATGATGCAGAGAATACAGGGTAAGTTCTCCGGGGATGGGAAGCGTGAAATGGTTTCTGAAACCCTGGCGAAGATCCGTCCAGTGGTTTTGAATCATGTTCGCGATTAATTCATATTCTGCCGGCTCTCCCATTTTCCGCGCCCATTCAAGAAGCAGGGACGAGGTTCTGCCGCCAAAGGAAAACAGATGCGGCCCCTTGCCGTTTTCCTTCGCCTGCTTCCAGATGATAAAAAAAGCATTTGCGAAATCATGCCATGCCGATTCCTTGTTGTTGCCGCCCGTTTTCATTTCCCAGGTGTGAACCGCCGATACATTGCCATCCACAACGCGAAGGCCCAGGATTGAGTTATGAGGCAGCGGCCCGGAGGTTATAAGGAGAATTACCGATACTGAAATGTTGGCCGGAAAAAGTCGCGTAATCTTGTTGTTCAGCAAAATATGATGATTTGAGAGGGCGTTTATTTTGGCTTTTAGTTGATCTTGCGTGTGGGGCGGCATGGAAACCGGTTCGATTTTCGAGGCCTCCAGCCACTGTTTGGTCTGGTCCATGCTTTTGAGGTCCAGCGCTTTTAGTTGGTCCAGTTGTCCGGGCGTCAAGTTCGGCAGAAACTGGATGTCTTCCCGGTTCAGGGCTTCCTGATAGCAGAAGTTAAACCATTGGCAATAAGTGCAATGGCTTTTTAGCTGAAACCCTGCTCCTTTGGCATTTTTTGAGATGATCGTATCCAGATTTTGAATCAATGCCGGGAAGGTCGCCAGATACGGATGTAAATCAAATTCGTGTTCCACCATTATATCCGTATTTTTTTGAGCGGGCAATACCAGAAAGCCTGCGTTTGAGAGGACAACAGTTGCGTTTAGCTTCCGCGATGCGATCATTTTTCTGAGCAGAAAGGCGTAGAAGGCCGTTTGCCATTTGTGGTGTAAGCGGGGGGCAGGGCTGTTCTTGATTTCTCCCACAGTGAGCATCAAAGTGTCTTTTTCCCGGGAAATTCGAATAAGATCCGGTATCCCGATGCCGTCTACGTCCTGGAACAGGGCATGCTTACTGAGTACGCCTTGAGAAATGTAAAGGGGGCCGGTGCTTTCCCCGACCGGCATTTGCAGTAATTTCTTTAGACCTGCAATCGTTTCCTGATGCCGAAGTTCCAAGGGTTTGAAGTTTCCATGGACGTCCTTTTCGGATATGCGGACCATGGCGGCGCCATTGTCCTGTAAATGGGCTATGACGGTTTCTTCAAATTGACGGCCTTTGTGAATACGGTCATCTGTCGCTTTCTTGTCAAGCGGGGGAGGGGAGGGCGGCTGATGATGAACCGGCACAAAATGAAGACGCAGGAAGCGTTCGCACTGAAGATGCCTGAAATACCCCGCCAGAATGCCGCCGGTGAGCGGGCGGTTTGCGTGGGCTGCGCAATTGAGGGAAACTTCCGGCATGAATTTCAGACGTTCTTTTTCCAGATCAAGAAGCGGTTGGCCTTTTGCCGGTATTTCCACAGGGCCGGGGGTCTCTTGCTTATCATTATCGTGCCCCCGTTCAAGAAAATCCAGGTTGCCCGAGAGAATTTCGGATGATTTTTGACGATAACGCAAAAAGGTGGCCATCACGCGTTCATCAAAGAGAAAATCCGCCATTTCCGCCATATGCAGTTCTTTTGGCAGGATACTGCAGAACCGGTTTAAGGGGAACGAAGCTTTAAGCAGTTTGAAATTCCGTTCGGTCCATGAAACAAGGTCGTCTTTCACCAGGGGCAGGGGAAGTTTGCTGAAATCAACCCAGTGTGAACAATCCACGCCCACGGCGTCGGAAGCCACAAACACATCTTCTTCCCGGGTTTCACGCAGGCGGTTCCGGATGGTCCAGCGTAGGATGAGATTGCCCACCGACCCGATGTAAGTCAGGTACCGATAAAAGCCGTTCGGGTTTAAAATGATTTCAATGCCGTTTTTGAGCACAACGGCGGTTTGAATTTTTTCCCGCTCCCTTTCAAGCAGCGCACGGGTTCGCGAAAAGAGCCCTTTTTCATCATGTTCCGAATTTTTGAGCACTTCCCGAACGGATTGGGCCACCTCGTATGAAACCTGTTGCCCGGGTCCGAGCCAGAATATTTCCTTGCTGTCCGTACGGGTCGACGGGACGGCCAGAACCCGCCCGGCGCCTTTGGCATGGATGATTTCGGCGATACAAAGCCTTTTGCCGGCCAGGTTGACCCGGTCTCCCGGCTCCAGTTGGTCCACGACCGCCCGCGGAATGTCGGCGATGGTCTTCTTGCTCAACTCCAGGGCATAATTTTCTTCGGCCGGCGGGAAATTGCTCCATATACCGTATTCAAAAAGGCAGTTATAGTACTGCCATCCGCCCTGGAACAGGCCGTTAACGGATCCCTTGGACAGCCAGCCCGTTTTTTCCATCGTTTTGAAAATATCATCCAGATCCCGGCTCTCTTCCGGGAACAAATCTTTCATGGCGCCGGGTGTTATGCGCTGTTTCTCATAAATGCAGCTTGCCGTCTGCTGGCCCAGAACGCTGATCAATTTTCGCGGCAGGGGCCTTTCCACCTGTCCCCGTTTTGCCAGGGCGAGGAGAGCCAGAAAACGGGTCAACTGCTCACCTGCCTTTGCTCCCCGGCAGATGCCCCAGAAAAATGTTTTTTCAACGCGTCGGTTGGCGCGGCCCACGCGCTGAAGGAAGGCGGACACCGAATCAGGGGGTTCATAAAGCATCACCGCGTCCACGTCGCCCACGTCGATTCCCAGTTCAAGGGTGCTGGTGGCCACGCACAGGGCATGGGGGTTCCGGCGAAAATTCCGTTCAACGGCCCGCCGTCTTTTAGGTTTGAGATTGGAATAGTGAAGGCCGCAGGCGCCGCTGAAACACCCCTGTTGCCCCAGAAGGGCAAACAATCGGTCGCAGGCGCTGCGGCTGTTGGCGAAGAGCAGGATTTTTCGGTATCCGAATGACTGGTAGAGGTCGTCAAAAAGGGCGACGAGTTCTTCATCTTCGTTTTTGAGATGAACCAGATGGGGTACAATTTCCTTGCGCACGTCTTCGGAAATATGAATCGTGGTGGACGAAAAATCAAAAAACCGGGCGATTGAATCCATGTCGGCAATGGTGGCGGACAGGGCGATTTTTTGCAAGGGCCCACCCGCTCGACGTTCAAGCCGTTTGAGCACCAGGGCCAATTGGCGGCCCCGGTACTGGTGTACCAGGGGATGGACCTCGTCAATGACGGCCATGGTCACCCGTGAAATAAATTCCCTGAACTCGGGATTCCGGCTTCCCAGAAGCACGTCCAGGGATTCGGGCGTGGTGATAATAATGTGAGGGGTTCGGCCGCCGCTTCGTTTGATGTCGCCGGTGCGGACCCCTAAACCCAGCTCCAGGCGCGGGGTGATGATGGGAGAAAGACGGCGCTTCAGGTCAAAGGCCAGGGCGCGGGTGGGAACTATATAAACAAGGCGGTCTATTTTTTCAGACAGAAAGACCCGTTCAAGGCAGGGTCCCAGAACCGCTTCGGTTTTGCCGGAACCGGTTCCGGACTGAAGGATCAGGTCTTTTCCCTGAAGGATCGGCTCGATGGCCTGAACTTGAAAGGGAAAGAGCGACGGAAAGGCCCCGTAAAAGGCGCGGAAGGTGTTGGGAAGTCTAAGGAGTGGAGAATCCAAATCTATAACAGGCGCAGCGCCTGTTCCTGGTGGGCCATATCCAGTTGGTTGATCAGGGATTGCATTCTGAGGCGGGTTTCCCGGTTGACGGTCTGCGCCAGAACCGTTTCCATTTCCTCTTGAATACGTCCGTTTTCGGGGGCCCATTTATATGCTCTTGTGTGAAGCAAAAGGAGCTTCCGGGTCAACCCATCCCATTCCTTCCCGGACAGATCATGGAGTCGATGGACGTCGAGGTTTTTCCATGCGTGAGCGTAGTTCATGGCAAAATAGGGGGATTCACCTTTTTTGGTGACCCGAATACGGTCGTAGTCCTCCTCTTTGAGCCGAAAGAAAAAATCGTCGGTGAAGGCGAAGATTGGGTAAAGCCCCGTAACGGCCGAGCGGTTCAAAAAAATCCTGTGAAGGTATTGATAGCTTTTGGATCTGCCGGTGATCCGTGCCTGGGCAATGGATTCACCCTCGTCAAAAAGGACCACCCACCCTTTGTATCCCATCTGTTTGAAAAGATCCGCCATACAGAATATCTGTGTGAGATAGTCATGGGGGTTCGTGCATTTCAAGGGGGAGTCCTTGTAGAAGTCCACACTGCGGTATTTACAAACATTTCTCAAACGATATACCGGCACAATCGTGCCCGACAGTGCCCGTTTGAGAAGAAATGGAAACTCCCGCGGACGGTATTGCCGATGTTTTTTAAAGGCCTTCTTTTTGTTGGAAAGCGGGATGGTTTTGTTGGCTGCGGCCGCTAGCATGGCTTTGAAAAAATGCGGCATTTCATCCGGAAGAGCTGCAAGGATGCGGTTTCCGTTATCTTTGGCCCGTTCCGTAGGGGCTGACCTGTGTGTCCGCCCTGCAGAGAAATCTTCCGACCAGGATTTCCAT
>CAYPQJ010000029.1:22691-28917 GCA_964412835.1 uncultured Desulfobacteraceae bacterium
CCCTGGCTCACCACGGTTTCCAGTTCATCCATGAGAAGGATCAGGCCCTGGTATTGGGTAAACCGCAGGAAAGCGATCAGAGCATTCAGAAAGTTTTTGCTGTTGGCCTTGTTGATGACTTCAAAGATATGATACGGCTTGATCTCTTTTTTGGCAATCTTTCCCCCTTCAAACCAGAGATAGAGAACCTCTCGGGCATTATCCCGCTCTTCTTGCGACTCTCCCTCCGCAAGGGGTTGCAGGCGGTTGTTCAACAACGCTATCACCCCGTTGGCGAAATTGATGTCCATGCCGGGAAGGGAGCGAATCTCGTTGGCGATGTCCGCCAGCTTTTCCGGAGACGGCGAACCGTCATCAAGCACCAGACCCTTCGCCGCTTTATTCACATAGTCATCCAGCAGGTTGTGGATGCCGAGCCCCTCGAATCGGCCTCGAAGCTGTTTCACGATGGCCTGGTAAACCGCTTCGAATTTGTGAATGGGCACTTCCCGGGTCAAGACTACAAAGGATACGGCAAAGCCCTTTTGAAGGGCTATGTGGCGGATTATCGACATGAAATGGGTTTTGCCGTCCCCGTAATCGCCGCTCAGAAAGCGGACCTTTGCGCCTCCCTCGGCTATGTATTTATCAAGGTCGTCCTCGATTAAGGTGAGCCAGTTTTCCCGTCCCACCGTAAAGAACGGCACGTAATCCACGGGAACGCTGCCCTTTCTCAATTCCTCGATAATGGCCCTGGCTTCAAAAGGCTTCAATTGATCCATCTGTTGTGGTATCATAAGTCTTCTTTCTCCTCGAATGATATGCTGGTGATGCGGCGCTTTTCTCCATCGCTGTCAATGAGCCACAGGGCGCTGATTCTTCCCGGCGTCATTCTAAGAATATGGCCGCCGGATGTGCCCTCGATGCCCGCCTGAAAATAGCGCCACAGGTCCACGTTGAACTGGTCGCCGCTGTACCCACGGAATCTGCCTTTATCCATATCCTGAAAAAATGGTTTGCTTTGCAAAGAAACCACGTAGTCCAGATAAAGACGCTGAGCCGTCACCTTGGCGCCGGGCGGCAGCTTTTCCTGTTTGAGAATATTGTTGTAGATCCCATAGAGGCCGTCAATGAAAGTTCGGGGGTCGTAAGGGCGGCCGTAGAGCAGTTTTTTGACACGGAGCAGGGCCGTCACGATGCGCCTGGGGTCTATGGATTTGAGCAGCTTCTTGTTGATGGTGGTGGTGCGATTGGAAAAATCGATTTCGCCCTCGATTCCCTTTAGTGACTCGAAACGAGGGAAATCAATGGTTATTTCCAGATCGGCTTCCCGGGCCTTGTCCGTGAGATCTTCAATGAACTCCATTCGGTACCGGTCAACCTGTTCGCTGGCGTATTCACGCAGACCTTCGAAGATATGCCCGCTTTCCTCGATGCCTGTTTCTTCCAGGATATCGCGGGCTAATTTTGTTTTCAGCAGTTCATCGAGTTGAAGAAAGTCATTCCGGGCCGCGCAGCGCATGCAGTTTTTGATGAAATTGGCCAACCGCTGCCGTCGATTGATTTCGACCTGATAGGGCTTGACGATTTCGTTGAGGCCTTCTTGAGCATCTTGCAGGAGCGTTTTATGATCAGTCATAAGTTTTTTTATCCACGTGGCTTTTTTGAAAAAGATAAATGATGGGTGCATTGGAAGCCCTTGTTCTTCCAACAGACCCTGAGATTCATTATGTGAGACCACCTATATCATACTTATGGGAAAGGCTTCAATTCAATTTTTGCCAAAGTTCTACTGGAATTTTTCTTGAATTTCAGGTTTTTTTTCTGATCTCAAAGGCTTTATGGATGTGTTGGTTCCTGTGAAAATCCCTGGGGATGGTGGACCGGGTGATATCTTTAACAGCCCATTGCGTTAGCGCATCACGGTCCAGTTTGAATTTTCGGCGGTTGCAGGAAAATATCAGGACCCCGTCAGGGGATAGAAGACGAAGGGTCCGGGTCAGCAGTTCCACGTGGTCCCGTTGAATGTCAAAGGCGGTTTGCATCCGTTTGGAGTTGGAGAAGGTAGGGGGATCCAGATAAATCACGTCAAAGCGGTCTTTGCAGGCGGCAATCCATTCCAGGCAGTCGGCCTGCATCAACTGGTGTTTTGGTCCATCACAGTGGTTTAGATTCAGGTTTTTTCCGGCCCATTTGAGGTAGGTTTTGCTCATGTCTACACTTTTGGTGGTGACAGCACCGCCTTTAACCGCATAAACCGTCGCTGTTGCGGTGTAGCAGAAAAGGTTTAATACGTGCTTTCCCGCAGATGCCCTTCCCACCCGTTCCCGCAGAAGTCTTTGATCTAAAAAAAGCCCGGTGTCCAGGTAGTCGGTCAGGTTTACCAGGAACCTGAGGCCGTTTTCCTTGGCCTCAAAAAAACGGCCTTGAGAATCAAAACGTTCATATTGTGCGTCTTTCTTTTTCCTTTCCCTCACCTTAAAAATGATTTTCTCATGTGGTATCTTCAATATTCCGGGCAGGACGGTCAGAACCTGCTTCAACCGTTTTTTTGCCTTTAGAGGGGAAACACTGGCAGGTGCCCGGTATTCCTGAACATGTAATTGGTCTTCATAAACATCAATGGCGACGGCATATTCGGGCATGTCCGCATCATAGAGCCTGTAGCAGGTGATGCCCTCTTTTCGAGCCCATTTGCCGAGGATCTTCAGGTTTTTTTTCAGGCGGTTTTGAAACATCTCCGAGCCTGGTTCCTGATCAGCCTTTTTACTGGCCGGCGGCAATGGGCGACCGGGTGTTTTTTCGTGCATAACCCATTCTTCCCGAATGTCAAAGTTGAGGAGCCTGCAGGGAATGGGGCCATTAAAAAGATGATATTGTTTTCTGGCACGGATGCCCATTTTTTTGGCCAGATCGGGATGGGCGGTAAATACGCCGGCCGACCAGCCTTCATAGTGCTTCTTCAGTCGATCCCCCAGTGTTTTATAGAGGTTTTCAAGATTCATCTTCTTGCCCATGCGTTCCCCATAGGGGGGGTTGGCAATCAGCAATCCCGGAACCGTTGTTTCAGGTGCCGTAAGGGCTTTAATGTCCTGCACTTGAAAAGAAATGACATCTTCAATACCTGCGCGGAACGCATTTTTTCGCGCCAGAGCAATGATTTCAGGGTCTCTGTCAAAACCAAAAAATCCCCGGGAGATTTTTCCAATGCCTTTTTCCGCCCGTGCTTCTGCTTCCTTCAGCAAAATCTGCCATTGGCTCTGGTCGTGTTGTTTCCATTTTGTAAAGCCAAAACGCGGTCTCAAGAGCCCCGGCGCCCTGTCCATGGCCATGAGCGCGCCTTCAATTAAGAGGGTCCCCGATCCGCACAGGGGATCCACTAAAGGGGCGCCTTTCCGGGCCAGTTGAGGCCAATGTGCCCGGAGCAATATGGCGGCGGCCAGGTTTTCCTTCAGGGGGGCCGCACCGCCCGCTATTCGGTAAAAACGCTTATGCAGACTGTCGCCGCTCAAATCCAGGGAAACCTGGGCCAGGTCTTTTTTCATGTGAACATTGACGCGAATGTCGGGGTTTTCCGTATCAACGGATGGGCGATATCCGGTTTTGGCGCGAAACTGGTCGACGATAGCGTCTTTAATACGAAGGGCCGCATAGTGGGAATGGAAAGTGTTGGTGTGATCCGCCGTAAAATCCACGGCGATTTTCTCTCTGGGGCTCATGTGGTCATCCCATTGTATCTGCTCGTAAATCTGGGCATAAAGATCATCCGGTGTTCCGGCCTCAAAACGGGCCAGGGGAAGAAGAACACGGTTGGCGAGACGGGACCAGAGACAGGCTTTGTAAGCGGATTGAAGGGTCCCTTTAAAAAAGACGCCTGAACGGGCCTGTTTTACATGGGGGTTATCCAACGAAAGGATCTCATGGTAAAGGAGTTCTTCGATACCTTTCGGGCAGGTGGCAAAAAAAGTATGATGTTTATTTGGCATTTTGTGTTTATTGCTTTACACTTTGCTGGTTATGGTGTAATCGGCTTCCCAAGTATCGACATCACAATAACCATCCCGACCTTTAACGCAAGAAGAAAAAGGCCAAGTTGAAGTGATGTGCAAGTTTTTGAAAGGCTTCGGTGCAGGATAAGGTGTTTTTTAGTGGGCTTATTGGATTTTTGTTGACATTTAATTTGAAATGTTTAAACTAAGCGGATGTTTTTTGGTTATGGAATAAGGCTCATTTAAGTTGTTTAACGATGAAGAGGCTACTCTTTCTTGTCTCTTCGCAATCCTTCCCACCTGAAGTCAAATGTCTTGATGAAGGTGGCTGAGTGTGTTTTGAAGTCGAAGAAGATAACCGAAGGCCCGTGGAGAAATAATTGCAGCGGGTCGAAAACCTTTAGAATTGGATTTCTGGAATGTTGGCAAGGGGCATCTTGGTGCGTTGACACGGGATGCCCTTGTTTTTTTGATTGATCATTAATCAAGAATTTTAATCAAACCGGGGGACGCAAGTTGATGAGTAAAGGAACAGACGAAATGCCCGAAAGTGGATTGTTACAAACAGAAAACACAGATGCCGCCGTTTGGGAAGACCCAGATGGTTTTACTGACGAACTCTCATCCGATTCCAGCGAAAGCGAAGAGACCATGGATGACGATCGCTCTTTCATGGAAATGTTTGAGGAAAGCCTGAAGAGTATCCAGGAGGGTAAAATCGTCAGTGGGGAAATTGTTCAAATCGACAGTGAATTCGTGCTGGTGGACATTGGATACAAATCGGAAGGACAGATCCGTATCAACGAATTCAAGGATCTTGAGGGGAACCTCACGGCTCAGGTGGGCGACACGGTGGAAGTTCTTCTGGTGCGCAAGGAGGACAAAGACGGGAACATCATTTTGTCCAAGGAGAAGGCTGCGCGGGTCAAAATATGGGATGATATTGAAAAAGCCTACAAAGATAATGAAACCATCAAAGGCAAGATCATCTCCAGGGTGAAGGGTGGCCTTTCAGTGGATGTGGGTCTTCAAGCCTTTTTGCCCGGTTCCCAGGCCGATTTGAGGCCGGTGAAGGATCTGGATACACTGGTGGGTGTTGAACATGATTTCAAGATTATCAAATATGAACGGCGTCAGGGAAACATTGTATTGTCGCGACGGGCAGTTCTGGAGGTTGAGCGGGCGGCGCTACGTGAAAAAGTGCTTGAGAACTTGGAGGAAGGTGCCGTGGTTGATGGGGCGGTCACCAACATTACCGATTATGGTTTGTTTATCGATCTCGGTGGTATTGACGGCCTTGTCCACGTGACCAACATTGCTTGGAGTAAGACCGGGCATCCTTCGGAACTTTACCAGATCGGTGATAAGATCACGGTAAAAGTGTTGAGTTTTGATCGGGAAAAGGAACGCGTATCTCTGGGCATCAAACAGCTGACCGCGGATCCATGGACCGGGATAGAAGAAAAATATCCTGTGGGGTCCCAGATTCCGGGGTGTATTGCCACCTTGAAGAAATATGGCGCTTTTGTGGAGCTGGAAGAGGGTGTGGAAGGTCTGGTTCATATTTCCGAGATGTCCTGGACCCGTAAGGTCATGCACCCTTCAGAACTCTTCCGCGTCGGCGATACGGTTGAAACCATGGTGTTGAGCATGGATGTGGCCAAAAAGCGGATTTCCCTGAGTGTTAAACAACTTGAGCCGAACCCCTGGGATGTTATCACGGAAGAATATCCCATCGGTGCCATTATTGAAGGAAAGATCAAAAACATTACGGATTTCGGCGTTTTTGTGGGCATTGACAAGGGCATTGACGGTCTGGTTCATATTTCTGATATTTCCTGGACCAAGCAGATCAAACATCCGTCAGAGCTTTACAAGAAGGGCGACGACGTAAGAGCGGTGATCCTTCGCATTGATAAAGAGAATGAGCATTTTTCTCTCGGCATCAAACATCTGACCCCCGATCCATGGAATGAAATCCCTGAGAAGTACAAACCCGGCACACGGGTTTCGGGCAAAGTCACTAACATTACGGATTTCGGTCTTTTTGTTGAGTTGGAGGAAGGTATTGAAGGATTGATCCATGTTTCCCAGCTGCCCAAAGGCCAGCAGGATGCAAAGGAACTCAAAGATTTTCAGGTGGGAAATGAACTTGATGCCGAGGTCGTGAATGTTTCACAGAAAGATAAACGGATCGGGCTTTCCATTCGAAAGCTTCAGGAAAGTCCTGAGAAAAAGGTCTATACCAATTATGTGAA
>CAYPQJ010000029.1:29017-30303 GCA_964412835.1 uncultured Desulfobacteraceae bacterium
CCGGTTTCCGCCAAACCCCATGATGATGTTTCATCAGGCAAGGGGAAAGACAATACTCTGAAAACCGGTTCCAAACCCTCCGGCATAAAAGCATCCCGCCCTTCCTGGCAGGTTTCCCAGTTTGTGGTTCCCGAAGTGGAAGGAAAGTTTCGTTTTCATGACCTCGGGTTGCCGACAACCATTATGCACGCCATCTCGGATCTGGGCTTTGAATACTGCACGCCGGTTCAGGCGGAGATGCTTCCAAAAGCCTTATCCGGGTCGGATGTTACCGGGAAAGCACAGACAGGTACCGGGAAGAGTGCCGCTTTTCTCGTTAATATCTATGCGCATCTTATAAAGAAACCGATTAAAGGAAAACGGCCGCAGGGAGCGCCTCGGGTTTTGATTATGGCGCCCACGCGGGAGTTGGTGCTGCAGATTGAAAAAGATGCCCGCGGCATCGGAAAATATACACGTTTTCGAATTCAGTCCATACTGGGCGGTATGCAATATGATAAACAAAAGCAGGTGCTGATAAAAAACCCCATTGACATTATGGTGGCGACGCCGGGCCGTTTGCTTGATTTTCAGAGGCAGGGAATTCTTCATCTCAACAAAGTTGAAATCCTGGTGATCGACGAAGCCGATCGTATGCTCGATATGGGGTTCATTCCGGATATCAGAAAGATTGTCCATAGCACTCCCCACAAAAACGAGCGTCAAACCATGTTTTTCAGCGCCACGCTGAAGCCGGAGGTGGAACGTCTGGCCGAGCAGTGGACCCGAAAACCGGTTCACGTTGAGATTGAACCGGAGCATATAGCGGCTGAATCGGTCAGACAACTGGTCTATATTGTTACGGCTGACGAAAAATTCGCACTTTTGCTGAACCTGATTGTTGGGCAGAAGCTGGAGAGGGTGCTGGTGTTTGTCAATCGCCGGGATCAAACGCGCCGTTTGGCGGAACGGTTGCAGCGCTACCGGATCAATTGCGCGATCCTGTCCGGGGAGGTTCCCCAAAACAAGCGGATAAAAACCCTTGAGGATTTTCGTAACGGGCGTGTTCGTGTTCTGGTGGCCACGGATGTGGCGGCGCGTGGCTTGCATGTGGAAGGCATCAGCCACGTCATCAATTTTACCCTGCCTCAGGACCCCGAGGACTACGTGCATCGCATCGGCCGCACGGGTCGTGCCGGGGCCTCCGGTATTTCGGTGAGTTTTGCTTGTGAAGATGATTCGTTTTACATTCCGGCCATTGAGGAGTATCTGGGAAATCCACTCGTTTGTGAACAGCCGGATGAAGC
>CAYPQJ010000030.1:0-28879 GCA_964412835.1 uncultured Desulfobacteraceae bacterium
GCTGGCCCTTTACCACTGGGGCTATATGGGTGCGGTGATGGCTGTAATGTTCGTAATGGGGACGGTTATCGCCAAAAAAATAAATCGATAATTAACACCACAGCACAGAGGCTTTTGTGAAACAGAACACTCCCCCGAATCTTATGCCTGAATCCGCAAACGGCAAACTGGGGACATTTGCCGGTGTGTTTACCCCCAGTGTTCTGACCATCCTGGGGATTATCCTGTTTCTCCGGCTGGGCTATGTGGTGGGGAACGCGGGCCTGGGGCGGGCTTTGATCATGATTGGCCTGGCCAACGCCATTTCGGTCTTGACCAGCATATCCCTGGCGGCCATTTCCACCAATCTCAAGGTGAAAGGGGGAGGGGACTATTACCTGATCTCCAGAACCCTGGGTGTTGAATTCGGCGGGGCCATCGGCATTGTGCTTTTCCTGGCGCAATCCGTCTCCATCGCATTTTACTGTATGGGATTCGGAGAAGCCATGGCCGAAATCCTGATCGGCTTCCCATGGTTGTCCACGCGGATGATTGCCGGGATTGCCGTTTCTCTCCTCTTTGTGCTGGCCTGGCTGGGTGCGGATTGGGCCACCCGGTTTCAATACGGGGTCATGATTCTGATCGCTGCGGCCCTGGTCTCTTTTTTCTGGGGGGGGGCTTCCCTTTGGGATGCGGCTGTTTTTTTCCAAAGCTGGAGCAGACCCGCATCGGGCCTTCCCTTCTGGGCACTATTTGCCATCTTTTTCCCGGCGGTGACCGGGTTTACCCAGGGGGTCAGCATGTCCGGGGACCTGAAAGATCCCGGAAAGAGTCTGCCCATGGGCACCTTCATGGCTGTGGGGATCTCCATCCTGGTCTATTTCGGGGCCGCTGTGATTTTTTCGGGGGCTTTGCCCCTGAATGTTCTGGCGGGGAACTATGGTGCCATGGCCGGGGTCGCCCATTTTGGTTTTCTCATTGATGCGGGCGTGATTGCGGCCACCCTCTCATCGGCCATGGCCTCCTTTCTGGGGGCGCCCCGCATCCTTCAATCTTTGTCCACCGACCGTATCTTTCCCTTTCTGCTCCCCTTTTCAAAGGGTGTGGGCCCCACCAACAATCCCCGCCGGGGGGTGCTTCTGAGTGCCGGCATTGCATTTGCCACGGTGGCCCTCGGGAACCTGAACGTCATCGCCCCTGTGGTGAGTATGTTTTTTCTCATCAGTTACGGTCTGTTGAATTACGCGACTTTTTTCGAGGCGCGTTCGGCCAGTCCTTCTTTCCGTCCCCGGTTTCGATGGTTTCATCATCGTCTCAGCCTGCTCGGGGCAATGGCCTGCCTGGGTGTTATGCTGGCCATCGACTTCACGGCCGGAATCGTTGCTGTGACGGTTCTGTTTGCCATATTTCAGTACCTCAAAAGGACGGCTGGCCCGGCCCGATGGGCGGACAGTAACCGATCCTATCACCTTCAGCAGGTTCGCGACCACCTGCTGGCGGCATCCTCCGAAACCGAGCATCCCAGGGATTGGCGCCCCCAGATGCTGGTGTTCTCAAACGAACCCGAGCGGCGTAAGCAACTTCTCAGTTTTGCCTCCTGGATCCATGGGGGGAGCGGCCTGATTACGGCAGTGCGCATGCTGGAAGGGGATGTGATGAGAACCGCACGCATGCGTGAGGCGGCGAAAAGCGAACTGCAAAAAGATATTTCCGAGAATCTGTCCCCGGCATTCCCACTGGTGGTGACGGGGGAGGATCCTCAACAAAGTCTGCCCACCCTGATTCAGTCTTTCGGCGTCGGGCCCTTGAAGGCTAATATGGCGCTTTTCAACTGGTCCGGGTCCCTGCGAAAAGGGATCTTGGGGATTCGAAGGACCGCTTACGCCAACAATATCAAAGCGACCTTCCGCCTGGGTTGCAATATCCTTTTGCTGGTGGCGCCGCCGGAGGCATGGGCAAAGCTGGAAACGGTTTCCGCTGCTGACCGCCGCATTGATGTGTGGTGGCGGGATGATCCAAGCGGGCGTTTGATGATCCTTCTGGCCCACCTCATGACCCGGAACCCCCAATGGGAAGAGGCCCGGATTCGCCTGATGGCCGGCGCTTCTGAATTGGAAAAAGATATTGAGGCCGTCAGGGAAGATCTCCGGGGGATGCTGGAGGAGATTCGGATCCATGCGGATCCCCAGGTGGTCACAGACCCGGACGAGCGGTCCATCGCCGGAAACTCCGAGGATGCGGCTCTGGTATTGATGCCCTTTCGCATCGGGAGCGGGGAAATCCTGGCTGCTTACAATACGAACATCGATGATCTTGCCGGGCGTGGGATGATGGTTGCCCTGGTGCTGGCAGCCGAGGATATCGATCTGGATGCGGACCCTGAAGAAGGAAAACCCGGGGAGGTGGCTGCCGCGCTCGATGCCCTGACGGATGCCGGCAGCAGGGTCGATCATGCTGAAAAAGAAGCGGAAGCGGCCCGAAAAAAAGCGGAAGAAGCGGAAATCCGGTTGCGCCAGGCTATGGAAGCGGCCGGACCGGGCATTGATCGGGAAGAGATGGCGAAGATCGAGGCGGCCGTGGAAGCGGCCCGTGAAGCGGTCAGGGAGGCACACAAAGTGGAGCGGAAGGTGGCCAAGGCCAGGGCCGGGGAGGTTTTTTCAAAACGCCATGCCGAGGCTTTGGGGGCTGTCAAGGATGCTGGGAAAAGCAGGCTTAAACCTGATCCGCCCTTGGTGTAAGTGGCTTTACACAGGATTACCGGATTATGTTTACCGGGTTCATGTTGAACCGGAATTTGACTTCAAAAAGTAGCGCAGGGGGAACCATGACGCAGGGCATTGCATTCGACAATGAGAAATATATGAAGGAGCAGGCATCGGAAATTTTGGACCGAGTGAAACGGTTCGACGATAAACTCTACCTTGAGTTCGGCGGTAAGCTTTTGTACGACTATCATGCTTCCAGGGTTCTGCCGGGGTATGACCCCAATATCAAGATGCGGCTCCTTCAAGAGTTAAAAGACAAGGCTGATATTTTGCTCTGCATCTATGCGGGTGATATTGAAAGAAAAAAAATGCGGGCGGATTTTGGTATTACCTATGACTCGGATGCGATGAAATTGATTGATGATCTGAGGGAATGGGGGATTACTGTTCTGGGCGTGGTCATCACCCGTTTTGAAAACCAGCCGTCCGCACAGCAGTTCAAAACCAAGCTGGAAAGGAGAAAAATAAAGGTCTACACCCACCAGTTTACCAAGGGTTATCCCACGGACGTGGACCTTATCGTCAGCGATGAGGGTTATGGGGCCAATGAATATATTGAAACGGAAAAGCCTTTGGTGGTGGTCACGGGCCCCGGTCCTGGAAGCGGTAAGCTGGCCACCTGCCTCTCCCAGGTATATCATGAACATAAACGGGGGATTCAGGCGGGATATGCCAAATTCGAGACATTCCCCATCTGGAATCTTCCCCTTCGACACCCTGTCAATGTGGCCTATGAGGCCGCCACTGCGGATATCGGGGATTTCAATTTGATCGATCCCTTTCATCTGGAGGCTTATGATCAGAAGTCGGTCAACTACAACCGTGATGTGGAAGTCTTTCCCGTTCTCAAGAGAATTTTGAAGAAGATAAGGGGAGGCGAATCCTTTTACCAATCCCCAACGGATATGGGTGTCAATCGGGCTGGATTCGCCATAACGGATGAAGGCATTACGGAGGAGGCCGCCAAGCAGGAAACCATCCGGCGCTATTTCCGGTATCGATGCGAATATGCCATGGGGTTGACGGATTCGGGAACGGTTCAGAGGGTGGAACTTCTTATCAAGGATTTCGGTCTTGAGCTTAATTACAGGAATGTGGTTGCTCCGGCACGGGAAGCATCCCTGGACGCCCAAAAGAGAGACAAGGGGAGTGAGGGAATTTATTGTGGGGCGGCCATCGCCCTCAAGGACGGCGCCATCGTTACTGGAAGCAATTCCACCCGCCTTCACGCGGCGTCAAGCCTTATTCTTCATGCCGCCAAGCACCTTTCGGGAATTCCGGAAAAAATCAAGCTGCTGCCACCGTTTATTATCGAATCGGTGAGGAATCTCAAAATGGATGTCCTCAACGAAAAGACGCTCAGTTTGGATCTTCTGGAAGCTCTCATTGCCCTCAGCATCAGTGCCGCCACAAACCCCGCGGCTCAAATCGCCGTGGAAAAGCTCAATGAACTTCGGGGTTGCGAAGTCCATATGACGCACATGCCCACGCCCGGAGATGAGGCGGGTCTGCGACGGCTCGGGGTCAACCTGACCAGTGACCCGAATTTTTCCACCAAGGATCTGTTTATTACTTGAAAAACGATCGGAGTTTTAAATATTAGACGAAAACAGGGTTGCTTCTATCTTTGATGAATTGCCTGATCCCAGATGGGAAGAGACATTATTCGTTGACAATCTTTTTTAGTGGGTTGTTATAGGTGAAGACAATGAACGAGAGAGACGATCAATAACATGATGATGGATGCGCGGAAATTGGAACGATTTGAGTTCCGTGATTTGGCCCCCAATGTTTTTCTGGGTACGGCCAGCGACCGCTATGGTGGATGGATTGGCCAGATCTACACCAGGGCGCTATATGAGGGGCGCATCCGCCGGAGGACAAAAACCATCCGCGGGAAATCATTTGTGGAAAAAACCCTGCCTGTGGAGAGCGTGGAGGAGTATTTCGATCATTTTCCGGTTCTTGAGATTGATTACACGTTCTATTCTCCCCTCCTGGATAAAGGGGGTGAACCCACCCGAACATTTAATGTCCTCAAAAGATACCGGGAACACATGAAGGAAAATGACCGTGTTATCATAAAGGTTCCCCAGATCATTTCGGCTCGGAAAATCTGGCGTGGTGGCCGATACATGGAAAACCAGGGCTATCTTGACCCGGAAACTTTCACCAGGCAGTTCTTTGAGCCGGCCATGAAGATCCTGGGAAACACACTGAAAGGGATGATATTTGAGCAGGAATACCAGCGAAAACAGGATCGAGTTCCAGTCAAAACCATCGCCCTGGATTTTGACCGGTTCTTTGAAATGATTCCCCGAGACAGTCGTTACCATATTGAGCTCCGAACCGAGGCCTATCTGAATTCTCCCGTCTTCAACGTGTTGGAAAAGCACGGTGTGGGTCAGGTGTTATCCCACTGGACGTGGCTTCCGACCCTTAGAAGGCAACTGGAAAAGGCAGGTAACAGGGTTTTCAACTCCGGGAAACAACGCATCATTCGTCTGATGACGCCCAAGGGGATGCGGTATGAAGACGCTTATGCCAAGGCGCATCCGTTTGACAGACTGGTGGATGGGATGCTTCAATCACAGATGGTGCAGGAAGCAGCCGGTTTCATGCGAGAGGCGACTGAGAAAGGTATCGAAACCAACATAATGATCAATAACCGCTCAGGTGGCAATGCGCCCATTATTGGGCAGAAATTGGCACAACAGTTTCTTAAGGTCAAAGGGGAATGCCTGCCGAACTCATAATCCTCACCTCCAGGGGGTATGGTAATGCCAGGTGTTGTGTGCCTTAATGCATGATATGATCAGGGTCAAGAAACATTGTTGCCCGGCCAAACCCTTCAGCTTTTCCCCGGCGTGTGAATATTTGGTATTGATTTTTTCTTCATATTTTGTTTCCCTGTTTTGGATTCAATGAAAGCAGAGAAAGGAAAGTTGTATTGTCATGAAAAGCTATCGAAAAGAATTATGGTTTGAGGCGCCGTCCCGACGGGCTTTTATCAACATTACCGGACAGGTGGAACAATGCCTTCGGGAGAGCGGGATTATGGAAGGTTTAATCCTGGTGAACGCCATGCATATTACGGCCTCTGTTTTTATCAACGACGATGAATCGGGTCTGCATCATGATTATGAGATCTGGCTGGAAAAGCTGGCACCGCACGAACCCGTTTCCGAGTATCGCCACAATGTGGGGGAGGACAATGCCGATGCCCACATGAAGCGCCAGATCATGGGCCGGGAAGTGGTGGTGGCGGTTACCGACGGGGCACTTGATTTTGGAACCTGGGAACAGATTTTCTATGGGGAATTCGACGGACGGCGAAGAAAGCGTGTTCTGGTCAAGATTATCGGAGAGTGAAAACCGAATCAATGGAAATAGAAAAATCGGTGAAAGATAACGCATGGATAAAATTCGTAACGCCGGAACTGACACCACCCAGCCTCGGCGATAATACGGCGGATGTGGATCGTCTGGTGAAAGGGCTGCGTCATCATCTTGACGGGATGGATGTTCGGGTGGATTTTTCTTTGGTGAAGCGGTTGTCCAAAGATCTTAGGGCCTTTGATTATGGTGTGGGAGGGGCGGTCTATCGAGATGTAGATTGCTGGCGGCTGATCGATGTTTTTGATGGGAAAAAAACAGCTGCGGCCTATGGCTTTTCGTTGGATCTGGGAAGTTCCACCCTGGTGTTGCGACTGGTGAACTTGAGCAACGGGGAGACACTGGATGAGATTTCTTTTAACAATCCCCAGATCGAGATTGGGGCGGATATCCTGACGCGGATTCACTTTGCCGGTCAGAAGGGTGGCCTTAAAAAGCTCCAGGCGCTGGTGTTGGATGAGCTTAACCATCAAATCGGGAGACTGGCGGAAGAAAACGGTGTGACACCAAAATCCATCGTGGGCATGACGGTGGCCGGCAATACCACCATGACCCACCTGTTTCTGGGGCTGGATCCCCACTGGATCTGTCGTGAACCCTATATCCCGGTGGTGAACCGACCGGATCTCGTAAAAGCCGGGGAACTGGGTCTTCAGATCAATCCGGAAGCGCCCGTATTGGTATTTCCTAATGTGGGCAGTTATTTCGGCGGTGATTTGATCGCGGGCATCCTGGCGTCGAAAATGACGGAGCAGGAGGACGTCTCATTTCTGGTGGATGTGGGCACCAATGCGGAAGTGGTGATCGGCAATCGGGACTGGCTCATGGCCTGCGCCGGTGCAGCGGGGCCGGCCCTTGAAAGCGGGGTCGCCGATATGGGCATGATGGCGGCACCCGGTGTCATTGACAGTGTGGTGATTGTCCCTGATACGGGCGCTTTTACCGTTGGGACCATTCCGGACCGAGATGCTTCAGCCGCCACCCGAGATCATGGCCCTTTGGGCATATGCGGTTCCGGTCTGATTGATCTGGTGAGCCAACTCTTCCTGGCGGGCATGATTGATCTAATGGGGAAATTCGTGCGGGATCGTTGCGGGGAGCGCCTTACGGAAATGGATGGTATCAGCCATCTGATGGTGGTGCCCGCTGAAGCTTCGGGGACCGGTAAACCGTTGACCCTCAGCCAGATCGACATTGACGGCCTGATTCGCTCCAAGGCTGCCATGTACACCATTTTAACCACTATTTCCAAAACCGTGAACATTCCGTTTAGTGATATCGGACGGTTCTTTGTGGCCGGCACCTTCGGGAGTTATATCAATCCCCGATCCGCCGTTAATATCGGAATGATTCCGGACCTGCCCCTGGAAACTTATGTTTCTCTGGGCAATACATCCCTTGCGGGAGCGACCATGGCGCTTTTGGGTGTGGATGCGCAACAATCGCTTTTTCACATTCGGGACCGGATTACGTATCTGGAGCTAAACGTGAACCAGGAGTTTATGAACCTTTTCAGTGCAGCGAAATTTCTGCCCCACACGGATCGTTCTCTGTTTCCTTCCGTGAAAACCGTAAACGATTAAACCCTTAATAACAGGCGGCTTTTTAGAAAGGTGATCACCTATGGAATTGGAGAAACAAAGGATGGATATGATGGCGAGCAAAGACTTTTTGGATAAACTGGTTTTGATGTGCCCCGATGGTATAATTGCTGTCAACCGGGAGGGGATCGTGATCATATTCAATGAGGCTGCTGAAAAACTGACCGGGCTGGCTTCCGAAGACGTGATCGGCAAGATGACCATTCAAGAGGTTTATGGTGTTCCGGAGCTGGCCCGGGAGATCAAGAAAAAAATTTGCATGGACGATTATGGGGGGCAGGGCCGGGCGGACGGCCTTGAAGTATCCGTGAAAGGAGTGGGAGGGAGGACGGTTCCCATACGCCTGTCGGCGGCGTTAATTTCCGGCCCTGCTTCGAAAAACGGCCAGGTTGAAATCGGGAGCGTGGGGTTTTTCCATGATATGACTGTGAGGAAAGAAATGGAAGAAGAGCTTCGAAAGCAGTCCATAACGGACAGCCTGACGAATCTCTATAACCGCCGGCATTTTCATTCCACTTTGATGGATGAGATTGCCAGATGCATCCGCTATGGGAGTTCGTTAAGCCTGGCCATCTTTGACCTGGATCATTTCAAACCCTTCAATGACACCTATGGGCACAAGGAGGGGGATAATATTTTATGTTTTGTGGCTGAATGTATATCAAAGGTGTTCAGGACCACGGATAATGCCTATCGCCTCGGAGGTGATGAGTTTGGGGCGTTGCTGGTTGAAACGGACCTTAAAAAAGCAGGCTTGGTCATGAATCGGTTCAGGGAGACTTTTGCTGATCGGTGGCCCCAAAAAATGGCTTATATGGGACAGAAATTACACCCTGTGACCATGAGTATCGGTGTGGCCCAACTGGTTCAAGGCGAGAAAGCCGACAAATTTCAAATGAGAGCCGATCTTGCCATGTACGAAGCCAAAAAGGCCGGCGGTGATCGCGCCGTTCTGGCAGCGGAAAAAATCGGCGTATGAATGGTCGGAATTTCCAAAAGTCTTCCCCTCTGGCTGCGCGTATGCGACCCCGGTCCCTGGATGAATTTGTGGGCCAGGCGCATATCGCAGCCCCGGGCCGCTTGCTGCGCCGTGCCATTTCCGCCGATCAACTTTCCTCCATCATTTTCCATGGCCCTCCCGGAACCGGGAAAACCACTCTGGCCATGGTCATCGCCAATACCACCCGCAGCCGCTTTATCCCTTTGAATGCTGTTTTGGCCGGTGTCAAAGACCTTCGGGAGGCTATTTCAGACGCCCGAAAGTACCGGGATGAAAATGACCGGCGGACGATCCTGTTTGTGGATGAAATTCATCGGTGGAATAAAGCTCAGCAGGACGCCTTGTTGCCATGGGTTGAAAACGGTACGGTGATCCTTGTGGGCGCCACCACTGAAAATCCCTATTTTTCCGTTAACCCGCCCCTGGTGAGCCGCAGTCGCATTTTCCGCCTGGAACCCCTGGGTCACGAAGACCTGCTTGCTATCGCCTTTCAGGCCCTGGCCGACCCGGAACGGGGATATGGGGCGTTGAACGTGCAGGTTGATCCGGATGCCCTGAACCACCTGGTGAATGTGGCCAACGGCGATGCAAGAAGTGTTTTGAATGCTCTGGAGCTGGCCGTGGAAACCACCCCCCCCGATGATCAGGGGGTCATCGTGGTTCATATGGGGGTGGCTGAGGAGAGTATTCAACAACGGGCAGTGCTGTACGACCGGGACGGCGATGCCCATTATGACACCATCAGTGCCTTTATTAAATCGTTGCGGGGTTCCGATCCGGATGCGGCGCTCTACTGGCTGGCGAAAATGGTTTATGCGGGTGAAGATCCCCGGTTCATGTTTCGACGGATGCTCATCCTGGCCGGTGAAGACGTGGGGTTGGCGGATCCTCATGCCATTGGGGTGGTTACGGCATGTGCGGACGCCTTTGACCGGGTGGGGCTTCCGGAAGGCCGGTTTCATCTGGCTGAAGCCGCCCTTTACCTGGCCACGGCCCCCAAAAGCAATTCCGCGCTGGCTTTTTTCGATGCCCTCCATGCGGTGGAAAAGGAAGGGAAGACAGATGTTCCTTCGCATTTGAAAGACGCGAGCCGGGATAAGAAAGGATTCGGTCATGGCGAAGGGTATCTCTATCCCCATGCCTATCGGGATCACTGGACCGCCCAGCAGTATCTTCCGGATACGCTTCAGGGAAAGGTGTTTTACCATCCGTCGGATCAGGGTCACGAAAAAAGCATTTCTCTGATGGTCAATCAACGCCGGGAAGCCCAACTGGCCGCCATGGTTGAAGGCGGGATTACGGCGCCTCCCGAGGTGCTCTCCTTTTCCCCGACGGACCGGGCCAGGGACCGATGGCTTCAGCGGTCCATAAACCAGGGCGGAACAAATTTGGCGGGGGTCCGTGACCGGATACTGGCTGCCGCAGCAATCAAACGTCACGGTATTGTGCTGGATCTCAACGCGGGAACCGGTCTGCTCACATGGGAGGCTGTTCGACGTACGCCGGAGGGGAGTGTCTGGGCCCTGGCGGGGGATGAGAAATCGGCTTCAGGGCTTCGCGCGCAGGCGTTAAACTTGAACGAAATGGATCGACCGGTGATTATGGCGGGTCCTTTGGGGGAAATCCGGGAACTGGTTTCATCTGAAGGGCAGGGCGAAGTGCGCTTCGATGCGGTGGTGGGGAGGAACGCACTTCTACTCGTTCTTGACAAAGTGGCGGCGGTGAAAGCTGTGGCACAAGTGCTGGCGCCCGAAGGGGCGATCTCTTTTGTTGAAGGGATTCCACGGCTTGGGCAGAGGATCTATGATCTGGTGGATCGCGAAGGATTGGATGAAAAACTCGTGGAAAAATGGATCACCGCCGAGGAAGCCATCTATGAGGATACAGAGGACCCGATGGTGAATTGGAGCCGGGATGATCTCTCCCATGCCTTTGACCAGGCCGGGCTTTTCATCAAGCATTTCCACTCGGAAAAAACAGCCATTGAAATACTGGTGACGGACGCGATTCTGTCCCGTTGGTTTCCGGAAACAGCCGGGGATTCAAGAACACCGGCCCGGCTCAGTTACCGGGAACGACTGGCCGCTTTGCTTTCCCCGAAAAAGGTGGATCAAATCCGCCGCTACATGACTCAAAAACTGGTCGGCAAACAGATTCGATGGACGTCCGAATCCATCCACCTGACGGCCTGTTCAACACCAGGTGAAACTAATTAGCATGACGCAACACAACCTCAGCAACCGGGAAATTCCATTATCCGGTGCTCTCTTTACCGGTTTTCTGTGCACGCTGTTCGGTGCCAATGCCGTGGCGATCAAGTACAGCCTTTCGGGAATTGGTACATTTACGGCTGCCGGACTCCGTTTCAGCATCGCTGTGGCGGCCATCTATTTTTGGGCCAGATTTACCGGGAGGCCCTTTGCGTTACGGAAGGGGCAGGTGTTTCAGCTTTTGATTATTTCCATCGTGTTTACCCTGCAGCTGGGACTGTTGTATCTGGGCCTTGAAAAAACAAGTGCTTCCAGGGGAACACTGATGGTGAACCTTCAACCGTTTTTCCTTCTGCTCCTGGCCCACTGGTTTATTCCGGGGGATCGGATGACCAAGAAGAAGATCCTTGGACTGATCATGGGAGCGGTGGGAATGGCCCTGGTTTTTTCAGGGAAAAAAGGGGTCACCGCCGATGTTCAGATCGGTGATTTATTGATCCTGATAACGGCTTTTCTCTGGGCTGTCAACACCGTCTATACCAAAAGGATCATCCATCTGTTTTCACCCTTTCAGATGGTGTTTTACCCCATGCTGTTTTGCATCCCCTTTTTCCTGATGGCGGGATTTTTATGGGATGGGAGCATGATCATCAATCTGGATGGGAAAGTGCTTTCCGCGCTTCTTTATCAGAGCCTTGTGACCGCCTCCTTCGGATTTGTGGCCTGGAACACCATGCTGCTGAAATACGGCGCGGTGGCACTCCATTCTTTCATCTTTATCATGCCGATCGCAGGCGTCCTGCTTGGCGGACTGATTCTCGGAGAACCCATTACCTGGGAACTTGTGCTGGCTTTGGCATTGATTGTATCCGGAATTGTCACCGTGAATTTCAGGAGCAGAAGATATTCTCAGATTTTTCCCACAAGAGGCATTTGATTGATCGCCCCTGGCCATATCAAACTCCTGCAAACCGATTCCTCTCAATCGCTTAAACGCTTATCTTTACAGACATGGGAGACGCTGCATCCGCCATCTTTCTCAATTCGGCTTCTTCGTTTTTGAGAATATCAAGCAACATCAGTGCCTCAACTGCACTGAATTCCAGACGGCCTTCATTTTCGCCAGTTACGACGACTCCGGTTTCTGTAACTTCGATTTTGAATTTTTCCATCAATATTCCGATCTTTTTTATCGAACTCGTGCCTGTCCACGAATGAGAAAATTTGTTCGAGTTCAAGGAAGGCGATAATTGTAACCGCAGGAATACATTTTAGTATTTCGAGGATTACAATTTGAGCCTGACGCCGAAATCGGGCAAATTGGCCATTTGTGGATGGGCACGAACTCAAGGGGTGTGTTTCGAAAAAGCTCAATAATTCTGATTCTACGCTCGTTCCTGGCTATAGTTTAGAGAAAATAACACTGATATTTTGCACATTTAAACACACATTACCCCCAACTTCAACAATGGTTTCTCAACTTTTCTGACAGCTCATTGTTTTTCGATCCATGCAGCTCTTTTTGAAAAAAGTTCTCCAGGTGTGACCGTATCTGTCAATCTCTTATGTTAGAAGGCAGACGATCGCTTCAACGCAACAGGGACGGTCATTCCTGGAAGAACTGGTCAAAATGGAATCCATGCCAAAACGTAGTTATGCTGCATCGGCTTCTTTGTTTATGGGTGTGGCAGAAAACAAAAGGATATGTTAGATGCATGCTTGGCAGCTGCAACCCTACGGGAATTCATATCCGGCCGTGGGGAACAGGTAGGCGGTGGTGATGGCCTTGGAACCATCGTTCTTCCACGGTCAATTGCAATCGGCAAGATGGAAGAGGTTTTCAACTGGCCTATAGAACTGAAGCAAAGTTGGCTTTCTTTTTTCATACCGGGAGCTTGCTCAACACACACCCAGATACCCGTCCCCGAACAAAATTGATTTTGGTGGGAATTAAGAAATTATTTCGGATGATTCCAGCTGATCGGAACCAACAGTATGAGGACTTAGTAGCCGGCAGGAAAATCTTCCGATCAAAAGGGACCACCCTCACCAATCATTTCAAACGCTGGTACTTCCACGCGAAAGAATCTCAGAAAATCTTGGAAACGACTGCCTGGTCAAGATACTTGGTGAGCATAAATAATTTCGTCAATCATTCTGCTTTTGGTGCGAAAGATGGAGTAGTGGAGGCTGAATTTTAATTCCTGCAATCTAACAAATAAATCCATGCAGACTCACAAAAAAATGTTTTTACTTTTTCCTTGACAAACTCTTGGAGAAAAATATAGTTTGGTTACACAAAATCAAACCTGTGAGTCTACATGGATTTTAAAGATGGTGCTTGGAACCACAAAACCAAATGAAATGAACGCAGCTGAAAGCTGGTTGCCCGAGCTGTTTTGCGGGCAGGCAGGGCGTGTTGCCAACGTGACGAGTTATTCGCGCCGAGTTAAAGATGTTGCCGATAAGTGCATTGACGGCTGGAGGATCAGCTCGGATCCGCAGTCAATTCTTCATGACCCACTTGCAGAGCATTCTCCTCGGTACCGCCAGGCGAACATTGGTGTTTTTTTTCTGAACATTGAAATACAACATTGCAAAAGACCTGTTGTTGAAAATCGCCCCTTTTGTGTCCTCCCCGGCGATGTGGTGGTTCCCCGGATTCCTCCCCTACATGCCTCACTGGTATCGGAAAGCAATCACCGACACCCAATAGATGGGAACTGCTATATAGTTAGAGGAATGAAGCCCGGCGACGCCGCATGGCTCCTTGCGCTTTTAAATGAAAAGGAATTCGAGGCCTGGTTTATGGCCCGTTCCGGCAGCCAGGCGCTTCCGCGCATTGGCCTAAAAGATCTCAGAAACTGTCCATTTCCCGATCCGCCGGAGGGTGTTCCACAATGGTCGACGCGCCTGTTTGATTGGGTTGAAAGGTATTCAAGTAATGCAAACAGGCTGTTCTCTCTGCAATCCGAGGTTTCCCATCATGTCTCCCAATACCTCTCGGATCAAGATGAGCAGGGTCACAGTTTATTCCCTGGTGTGCGAGAACCGGCAGTATTGTTGGCGGGTGATTCCTGGCTGCCAGTGCATGTTGAAAGTGAATATCAGCAAAGGCGCCTTGTAGAGAAAGGCGCGTTACGCTTGAAAGATCTAGTTGTAGCGGAAGCCGCTGCTTCAGCGCGTCTGCGGCAGGGACGTTCTTCAATGATTCGTCTTCTCAAAATCACGGACGTTACCGGCATTTACATTCCCTCTGTCGAACCGTCATTGTCCGAAACGCGCCTGGGGCGGTTCTTTGCGGAACCCGTAAAAAACGGGGAAGTTCTGGTTTCGACCATGGTGACATATCCCAAAATTGCCTATGGGGATACCGCCCTGACCGAAGAGATGCATCCCATCGATCATTGGGTCCGCTTTACGTTTCGGAAAACCCCGGGTGCCTGGGCGCTGGTGCTTTCCTCCCCTGCCATGATCGCCCACTTTCGAAGACTGGCAACAGGGTCGGCCCTGCAATTCACCAATGCCGGCCGTTTGATTAAATTATGTGTTCCGAATATAGACAGTGCGCTTCGCAAACGTTGGCAAAGCCGCCTCGATGAATTGCTGGCAGATCGCCGCCATCTGGATAAGGAATGGAACGTCCTTCGTCTGGAAGGTAGGCGAATGGTAGCCTCGGTACTGAACATTCCATGGGGTGAGATACAGGAAAGGAGCATGAAATGAACCAAACAATCCTTGAAGAGGCTGGGACGATGCTGTCTTCTGGCCCAATGTCTCTCGCAAAACTTCACGAGCAGTTGAAGATTGCCGGCAGTACCTGGTCGGAATCCCAGCATCATCTTTTTTTTCTCGCCGTTAACGGGTTCTCGGTGGAACAAACCGGAGACCAGTTCATGGTTTGCGCTGGAGAGAAGTCCCCTCGGGACCGGCTTCTTTCGGACATCGTAAAAGCGGTTGAATCATTTTCCGGAAAACCGATGTCGGCATCGGAGATCAGAAAACGCCTGCCGAAGGATTACGTGACAACTCCTGAGCAGATCAAAGCCACCGCTAAGATTTCGGATACGCTCGCAGTTTACGGGCCGGGATTGATTCGAAAAAAATAGCAAAATTTAAGAAAGGACACCGGAGCCATGGTCCAAAAAAAGGAAAAAGTTCAAGAGCCCAGCCCTGAGCAGATGGCAGCACAGACACTGAAAAAAGTTTCATCAAAGCTGAAACAAAATGGTTATATCTCGGAAGCCACACTCAAGAGCGATGAACCGGGCCTTGCCGCTGCGATTCACTGGGGAATGCATCTGGGTGTGGAAACGCCGCGTATTTTCGCCCTGGCGCTGCCCAAGGATGCCTGGGAACGGGCCAACGCCAACGAGGTTCAGCGGCTCTCTTACGAAATGCCTTCGCCGGATACGCCGGAAGATCAGTACTCGCAGTTCGGTTGCGTTTCCGACGGCGAGCATGAAGCCTTCTTCGATCTGTCCTTTCCCCCTCACGAGATTGACCGCCTGCCGGGTCTGGCGGAAATCAATGACTATAAGCGTATCAAGGCCGACCCCACCTATCGATGGTCCATGGCCATGTACGACCGGTTGATGAACGGATTCAACGCATTCCATGAGCGCGTCTACCAGATCGACAAGGACCGGGTCTCCGGCAAAAACGACATTATCCTGGAAGTCGCCAAGATGCTTTTTCTGGAATCTTTTCGCCTGCATCATGATCGCAAAGACCTGAACTTCAAACTGGATGACGGAACCCAGTTTAACCTGGCCGATGTTTTTACGGTTGAGTACGTTCAGAAAAACAAGAAGAAGGCAGTAACGCAGATACAGGAGGCTTTCGAGCACTTTAAAAGCCACCCCGATTACGTGGTCACCGACGATGTGGGAGAATCCCACCCCATCTTCAACAAGAACCAGCATCTTGAACTGAACCGGCCCGGCAATTACCTGGTCCTGTTGGAATTGATTCAGAACCTGGGGCCGGTCACTGCGGGCAAAAAAAATCAGATCGTAAAACCCAAGGGCACGCTGGCCGACATTGCAGCCGACGTGTTGGGCCGAGTGTTTGACGTCTTTTTACGGGCCAATTTCGAATCCAAGGGTGGGCTGGGTATTTATCTGACCCCGGCGCCTGTGAAGCAGGCCATGCTGGGTATCGGCTTTCACGATATCCTGGAGGAAACGCCGGAAATTCTGACCGCGCGCGAGGCTGACGGCACACCCACATTCCGCTTCGCCGACCCGGCTTGCGGCAGTTACGGGTTCGGTTCCGTTGCCATGGGGTATCTCGAACGCGCCCTGGCCGATATTCGCGGGAAGGAAACCACCCAGGACGTGCGGCGGGAAAAGCTCTTCCAGGATATGCTGGAACACAGTTTCGTGGGTGCCGATTCCGCGCCCATGATGGTGACCCTGGCGCGGGTCACCATGGCGCTTCTGGGTGCGAACAAAGCCCGCATATTCTACACGACCAATTCATTGACCACCGATCAGCTCAAGCCTTGCAGTTTTGACCTGATCTGCACCAATCCCCCCTTCGGCACGCCCAAATTCAAAAAGACCCAGGCCGAGGCCAAGAAGGCTTATGAAAAGGACATGGCCCGTATACTGGCGTTTTTTAGATCCGACCTCACACCACGGGATGGACGTGGAGGCGGATTCGACTATTCACCTAGCACTAACGGTCTGGCCTTGGGCGGAAAAGCCAACAAGAAAGGCATTTGGAAAGAGACATCTGCCACCATTGATCCGGCGGTTCTCTTCATTGACAGGTGCTTGCAACTGCTCAAACCCGGAGGCCGCTTGCTGATCATCCTGCCCGACGGTGTTTTGTGTAATTCCTCCGACCGTCCCGTGCGTGAATACATCATGGGTAAGAAGGACGAAAAAACAAACCAATTCCATGGCGGCAAGGCCATCGTGAAGGCGGTCATCAGCCTGCCGGCTGATGCTTTTAAGCTCTCCGGCACGGGCGCCAAGACCAGCATTTTGTATCTTCAAAAGCGAAAGGCTCGGCCCGATGATTCTGAGCATTTCCTGGATGAGCCCCAGACTGATGTGTTCATGGCCGTTGCAGATACATTGGGCTATGTGGTGAAAAACAACGTCGAGGATTACAGCCCCGGGGTAACCAATGACCTTGTGCCGATTGTTGGGGCTTATGTTAGGGGGGAGTGATGTTTACCATTCGTGTAAATACAGACTTGCTAGAGAATCGCATTGATAGCAGTTTTTATAATCCAATCGGACTCAATGCGACATTGCAACTATCTCAAAACCTAAATGTTAAGTCTTTAAAGAAAGTAGTAAATCAGAGTCGAAAAATTACAAACGGTGTGCGAGGCCCCGCATGGGATAATACCGAATACAAACTTATTAGATTGCAAGATTGTGCTGATTGGATAGTAAATGTAGAAGGTGCAGCTTCAATCACTAAGGATCAGTTTTATGAAAATAGACGCTGTAGGTTACAGGCCAATGATATCGTAGTTGCAATCGGAGGATACGTTGGGAATGCAAGCGTAGTTTTGGATGACTGCATGGCAGTCATTGGGCAACACAGTGCTGTGTTACCACTAAATGGGAATGACCTTATAGATTCGCGTTATTTGCTATCGTATCTGAATTGTAAATACGCAGAAGCCATTTTTTCACGCTATGTATCTGGAACGGTTCAAGCCGGCATCAATTTAGAGGACCTCCGAGAGTTACAATCACCTACAGCTAGTCTCCAAGCCCAAACCTACATCGGCAACAAGGTACGGCAGGCGGAACGCCTGAGGGCACGGGCGCGGGAGTTGAGGGAAGCCGCTTTAAATTCCGTTGCTTTGTGCACATTAGGAGATCAGTCTATTTCAATGGTTGAAGAACTCGATGCATCTCTCGGGAGAATCAGAAAGGGAATCCTTGAACTCCCGAATCTGGGTGATAAAGCAGCTTGCGAAGAGGTTCATATTAGAGTCTCTGCAGATCAGATTTTTGATAGAATCGACTCATGGTATTACAAACCAGAGTACGCTTTAATCGACACGCAGATAAAATCGCTTGAAAAATATCATGACTTGCTATCGATCAACCTTAAAAGCTTCGCTGACGTTCAATATGGGTTCATGCCCCTGGAGGACTATTGGGAGGAGTCGAAAGGTCATCCTTTTCTTCGGGTTACTAACATTTGCGATGATCTTCTCTTGGATCTTTCATCTATCAAATTTGTAAATCCTGATAGTAGCAATAATAAGCGATATCGACTCTCGCAAAATGATGTTCTTATTGTACAGTGCGGCAACAGCACGGGGAGGATTGCCTTAGTCCCAGAGGATATTGTTGATTGGGCGTTTCCATCATTTAGTCTTCGGCTTAAAATTAAAAAACGCGGATGGGATTCCGGTTACCTTGCTGCTTTTTTATCATCTCCTCTTGGGAAACAACAAATACAAAGAAGTGTATCCATTACTTCCGTGAGGCCAAATACAACAAAACCGGCTATTGAAAATGTATTGATTCCAATACTCCAAAAAGGTCTCCAAGAAAAGATTGGTACCATGGTGAGATCTTCCGTGCGGATTGGTTTGGATTCAGTTAAGCTCACCACAGCCGCCAAACTCCTCGTCGAAGCCCTCATCGAAGGCCAGGTAGCGGAAGCAGATCTGATTGCCGCACAGAAGGCACTGGAAGCTGAAGATCGAACAGCAGACCGGGAAATCCTAAGCCGGCTAACCCGCAAGGGTATGGATGTTGCCGGAGAGCCGCCACTTTTCCCGGATCTTGACGGGCTCTACAACGCGCTGGATGCCTTGAACACATCGGAGAATGTCCCATGAATCTCGACCGTCTTACCCATGCCATCGGCTGGATACACACCACCGCTCAATCCCGGGCCGGACAGGCCGTCAATCAGTTGCTGAATTGGCGCAACTGGCTGATCGGTGCCTATATCGTCGAATTCGAACAGGGGGGCGAGGATCGCGCCGAGTACGGTGGAAAGATCCTGGAGACATTGGCAAATCGTCTCAGGCGGGGAGGCTTCACGGGACTTTCCGTATCCAACCTGCGAAATTTCAGGCAAATCGCCCTTACCTGGCCCATGCTGCCAATTCACCAGACGGTGTCTGGCGTTTTGGGGCAGGATATTCACCAGACACTGTCTGGCGAATCATCCGCTCTGCCCCAACTCGTTCACTTTCCCTCTCTCCAGGACAAAACACCCGATCTGCCCTGGCGGGACGGCGCGTGGACAGGGCGGTTGTTTTCGTCTATTTCCTTCTCCCACCTGCTGGAACTGGCCCGAGTGGATGATCCGTTGAAGCGGGGGTTCTATGAGCTGGAGTGCATCAAGTCGGGGTGGTCGGTGCGTGAGTTGAAACGCCAGCGGGACAGCATGCTCTACGAGCGGGTGGGACTTTCCAGAAATCAGGAGGCCGTGATGGCCCTGGCCCAAGAAGGCCGGTTGGTGGACAGCCCTGAGACCATCCTCCGCGACCCGTATGTCCTGGAATTTACGGGGCTGGAAAAGCGGACGCTTTACAGTGAGTCGGACTTGGAAAAAGCGCTTCTGGATCATCTGGAAGCATTTCTTCTGGAGCTTGGCCGTGACTTCTGCTTTGTGGAACGCCAGATGCGCATTACCGTTGCGAATCGGCATCATTTTCTGGATCTGCTTTTCTTCCACCGCGCACTGCGATGCCTGGTGGCCATCGATCTGAAAATCGGTTCATTCAAGCACGAAAACGCCGGACAGATGAATTTCTATCTCAATTACCTGAAAGAAAACACCACCAAAGAGGGGGAAAACCCGCCCGTGGGGATTTTGCTTTGCGCGGACAAGGATTCGGAGGAAGTCCACTATGCCACCACGGGGTTGGACAACGCTGTATTTGTCTCCCGGTATCTCGTGGCGCTGCCTTCGGAGGAACAACTCAAGGCCTTTTTGCGGCGGGAGCAGGAACTCCTGAGCCGGTTGCAGACGAAAGGAGGCGAGGTATGAACCGTCTGACCCTTGCCGCCATCCGCCAGTTGCTCCGGTTCGGGGAGGCCGACGCGGCTGATCTTGAGGGATTCGCGCACCTGCGGGGCTTTGGCGTGGTACGGCCTTCCCAAGATGGTCAACGCGCCGTGGCCACGCCGGGCCTGGTTCGGATGCTGCGATTGCTGGGGCAAAAAGAGGCTGAAGCCGGGGTGTTTGCATTTTATCCGGAAGTCCGGGCCCCGTGGCTGAGCATTGCGTGTGCCCGTCTTGAGGAAATGGGCATCCAGCGCGATCATCAGGCGCTCTTTGACGCTATTGACCAGCTAGGCCCTTGTGCGGAAGCAGCCCTACAGGCCTGGGAAAACCGTGGCCTTAACCCTACGCCTCTTGCCGCCCTGGAGCGCGAAATCTTTGGCGCGCCGGCCCATGAAGCGGTCTCCGCTCCAAAACTCCTGCGGGCCACATCAGCCGCAGGCGCTGTCACGACGGATCCCACAAACAAGAAGACTATTCCTCTTACTGACGTCCACAAACAAGACTCCGGTGGAAACTGGGTAAAAGGCCGCCTCTTGCTGTCTCCCGGTATCGAACCCCTGGATGAAATATCAGCGGTATTGAGCGGTTCCCTTGCGCCAATGAAAAATGAGGAATCCGCGTCTACGATGTCGTGGGCGTTGGCAAGGCCCTGGGTCTTTCTGATGGGTCAAATGGTCTTCATGCAAGAGGCTTGGCAGGCGGAACGGATTTCCGGACGGTTGGCCCTGGAGCTGGATCGTGAGCAATTGTCAACCTTTCATCAACCGAGGCAGGTGAACGTGGTTGTCACCACGCCGGATGGCGCTGAGGTTCAATGCGGAACATTGGGGGAGTTGGTTTCGCGGTCGCTGGATGAGATTGGAATCGCCATCCTCACAGCGGATGCTTCCAGGAAAACGATGGACCTCATGATTTCATCGGTGATCCAGACTTTGCTCACGAATGAAATCTGGACCTTTGAATCCGGCGGGACCGGGAGGGCGCCGGGATACCAAATTCATCCGAACTTTTCCGATCAGTGCTATCGTACGCTTGGCAGCAGGTTCTTTTATCGGAAAGGAGCGCATGTCACCATAAACCTGCGTCGAACCTGCGAAGTTTGGGCCAAAGAACGTCTGGCTCGCGTCGGGCTTGGGGCGGCTGAAGGAGGGATGGCCCAATGAGCGATCAAACGCTTTATCTGGAACGTCCCTCTTTCTGGACTGAAGACCGCGACCCGGAATGCTGGTATCGAGGATTAAAAGCCTTAGCCATTGTGGAAAACGAGGAAGGCATCATCCGGGGAACCCCTCGCAGTATCTGGCAAAAAAACCTGAAACAAGTCATGTCTCGAAGGTCCATCCTCGGTCTGTTCGGCATGGCGGCTGGAAGCGAAGAAAAACTTCTGCTTGGGGTGGGATTTCTTGAATACCGTCCGGAAAAGGATGGATGGAAACTTGCTGACTTTTCAAAACAACTGGCCTACGAGGATCTTGAAGACCGAGAGGCGCTTAATCGATTGGCCATTGCCCTCCTCCGGCAAAGTCCCTGGATTCGGCTTCTGATATTTCGGTTAATGCAAGGCGACTGGAGGCTTTCTGAATGGCGCACGCTGCGGGATGGCCGTGGAAAACTGAAAGCCGGTTCAAGTCTGATCCTGCACCGTTTTTCCAACGAAAGGGACTGGTTTTTAGGAATCGAGCGCCTTTGTGCAAACGGGTGGCTTCCCAATGTTGTGCCGGAAGTTTCCATTCGGCTGCATCCCGATGTGCTTTTGCGCGACTCGCGGCGGGACGATTTCTCCTGGGCGCCTTTCAAGGCCCCATTGTATCTGTTCGACTACCTCGGGTGGCTCTCTGATGACGGCGATTTGCGTATTCCATCCAGTGTATTGAATATAACAGGCATGCAAAATAGCCGGAAGGAGTCCATAACTGCGAGCGCACTTCTTCGTGATATTACGGAAAGGGAAGCGGATCTGCGTGGCTTTATTCCGGTTGAAAAGGTTTTGAGGGAACTCCATGGAAAGATTTATCCTAACCCGAACACCCATTCCGAGGGTTTTGCCCTCTGGATGGATGCGCGCATGTTCCGTGCAATGGAAAAAGGCGCCATCGAAATCCTGGCAGCCGAACCAGGACAAGCACGTCATGGGCGCGGATTATTCGGCGATCGGCAACACAAGCTGGTAAAGTGGATTGTTCATGAAGATTTCAACGACTGCCTTGCCAAACTTGATTACCAGATCGTGGACGAAAACCAGGAAGATCAGCATGCAGGGCATGACGATTAAACCCAGCGAGGACCGATTCCATGAATGAGACCAAAAATAAGATTCAGCATAAATGGGCGGCCGGGGGTGTTTCCAGCTATCCTTTGACACATCCCATTGTCGGACAACGCCAGTTTTTTGAAACCTTCCGGCATTTTATACACCTGGTAGACGAAGAAGCCGAAAAGTTCGCCCATGTTTTTGCTGCGATTTCCCCATGGGGCATCGGTAAGTCGCGTTTGGGATATGAACTCATCGCCCAGGTAAACGAAAGTAGCAAGGGTTGGTATCTTCGAGACCTGGACGGTTCGTTGAACGAGGCGACGCTTTTTAACGACGATGATGACCGAGAGCAATATCTGGCGCTTTATATTCGCTACAGCCAGATCGCCAACGAATACCATAACGTGGACAACTGGTTCGCCTTTGGCCTGTATAAATCCCTTCTTCCCATCGCCCAGGACCAGTTTGACGATTCGATCCAGGGACAGATCGCCAGGGAAGCCTATGATCGTTTGCTGGTAAAGGGTTTCGATCACAATGAACTGGCCGATGCATTGGAGGTATCCACCGGTCACAGCGATGAAGATCTCTATACCGATCCCACGCTTGCCTCCCGTTTATGCCAGGCGGCTTACGACTATCTCAGGCAGTTTGGCATTCATTACATTCTGGTAGTGCTGGATGAATTGGAAACGGCAGCGGAAGCCGCCACTTATGGGCTGGAACGAGAGGATTTCAAACCACTGGACGGTCGAGCGATCAAGCTCATGGGAAAAGCGATCAAGGAAGAGGACCCACGCCGCAAACTGCCCTGGCTGCGATACGTGGCGCTTTGCTCACCGGCTATCGGCGATGAATTACGGGAGATTCAGTCTGCGGCGCGACGTTTTGAAATAGCGGAATTGGCGGCCAACAATTTCAGCGATGTGAGCGCCTTCGTCCGGATTCTTTCGAAGGTCGGCCGTTTGCCTAATTATACCACGGGACTGGTGGAAGCAGCCTATGCCATGAGCGCCGGCAATTTCGGCTGGTTCAACGTGATAATGGCCAATGTGGATAATATGCTGGAACAGAGACGAATCCGCGGGGAGGTGGAACCGGAAACCCTGGGCGATCTTTTCCAGGACTTGGTGAGGGTTTCGAGCCGCATCCGCGACCATGTTCTGGACCACAACGCCATAGAAGTCCTAAAGATGGAAAACCATGAACAGATCCAGTTGGCCAGGGAGTTACTGTACGGGCAGTTGCCCGTCCCACTGGATCAATACAGCGAAGAAAAAAGGAAGGCGCTTCTTTGTGGACGAAACGAATTTGATGAACCCATAGCCCTGCTGTTCCGCCGTGTGGAATGGGATGATTTGGAGGCGACGCGGGCGCTTTCTGAGTCGAAGTTCAATCGCGACAAGGGATATTGGCGACTGGGGGGCATTGATCAGCCTTTGGACTTAAAGCAACTTCTCGCCAACCTGGGAACCTATGCCATCCATGAAACAAAAAATGTTGTGCGAACAGATGGAAAACACACACTTTTGATTCCATTGCGTCAGAGCGATTTCATAGAGCTGGTTGGATTACTGTATCCCCATCCGGCGGCGGAAGACGCGGCAAGGGCATTGTGGCGAAAGTTTCTGGACAGCCGGGATATCCAGGAAGAGGATGCGACACATATTGCCCCTGGCATGGCAATGATCGCCAGGCTGGATTTACGGCATCGCCGGCAAGGACAAAAAACACTTGTGTTTCGTGATCCTGATAAGGGAGAAGCCCACGGCAACGCTTTGGCCGCAAGAAAGGGCGAGAACCATTCCTCCAGAGCGCGGTCCGTGCTGGTCGGGGCCATGCGAGTCTTGGATCAGAATTGGGAATACGATGCAGTTTCCTCGGGAATGGAAGAAGACCATGTGGTCACCATTGCAACGGCAGCTAAAACCCGACAAAGCCCCACCGGCGGACTGGTAACCCTGGATGCTTTGAAGCTGAATCCAAAAGGGCATCTTGTCCTGGCCTGGGTCAAAAACATGGATGAATTGGAGAGACTGTGCCATTTGGCCTATTCACAGTTTTCCAAGAAAGGCCGATTCCCCGTGGTGGCGTTTACCTCATCCCGAGCTCTGGTGGACCAATACGATTCACCGACAACGGACGTTATTGAGAATGCCCCATCTTACCTTATGTTGTATCAGCTCAGCGCCTCGGAAGAACACGCCCTTTACCAGGTGGGGCTTTCCAGTTCAAGCTGGAATGGTTTTGAGTTCAACCATTCCGTGTTCACCTCATCTTTCAACAATCGGCTGCAGGGAGTCATTCGACCCTTTATTCAGTCTGTGGCTGACTGGCGAAAGCAACTGGACCGCATGGGACGAATTGCCTGGCCCATGCGGGCAAGTGGAAATTTGCGAGAGCCTGAGTATGAAACGTTGATCAAGGGATGGTGTTACCTGATGCTGGGAGGGGTTGAACCACTATCCCTGGCGGATTTAGATGAAAGTTCGCCAGTCAATGTGGAGGATCTTGTGGCTGTGCTGGCCAAGCTTCGGATACCTCCCAAGGCCCGTGCAGCGGGTTATGAAGAGGATGAACGCGCGCTTTTTTTCTCTGACTTTGATGGCAATGCAGAGGCCCGATTTCCTTATTTTCTATTGGCTCTGATCCGCCGCCTGGTGTTCGAAAAGCTATCCTGGACATTTGATGTGGCCAAACGGGAGTGGTTCTGGGGGTATACCTGGGAAGGTTTAAAAGAGCGAACGATCTATCAAGAATGGATGAATCTTTTATGCGAAATGCGGCTTGCCAATGAAAGCAAAACCTCCGGGAAAGGCCCCAATGAATATGGCCTCCTCACCCGTTCTTATCTAAGCAACAGGGTTTTGGAGGCATCCAATTGGCTAAGCGGTGAATTTGTTGAAATTGTGGGCAAAATGGAGGTGGTCTTCGGTGAAGGCCGCGTACGGGACCTGTTTGGGCCTGAAGGATCGCCCACGGTTGGTGCAAAAACAAAAAAAGCCAGGCAATTTATCATAGAAGCGCAGGAGAGCCTGTCTGTTTTGGAAATAAAGGAGTCATCAACACTCTTTAAGAAATCTGCTGAAGTTGTGTTCAAGGAACTGTGCGCTTGCTCACGCCATAGACGGAGCATTATCCGGAAGGCGGATTTTGTTTTTAACCGGGATCGGTACCGGGAAACAAAGCATGACGAAAACATTCGCACACTGAATTTTGATGATGACAGCCAGGAGTTGTGGCGGCGAATACGCCGTGCCGAACTATTCATGGAATACGTGCGGGAAGCGGAAAAGAGGATCCGTAAACGTGTGGAGGATCTTCAGCAAAAGATCAAGGAGAGTGTGTCGGAGACTTTTCCAGTTGAACTTTTCACCCTCTCTTTGGAAAAAATTGCGCACATTCTGGACGGCGCCCTCAATGAGGCTTTTGGTGAAGGGCGAACCATTGTCGAACAAATAATCGGGGCAGGCACGCTGCACCACTATCTTCGTGACCTCCAGGTGGGGGAAGCGTCTGCGGCGATGGATAAAATGGCCGATGAACTTGGGGTTAACCTTGAAACGGGACAAACAGTTCCCCTGGAAGAGATCGATGGGCAGATTGTAAGTGCATTCAGATCGCTCAAAAAGACACACACGGAAATCCGGAATGCCTTGGAATCACATGATAAAAAGCTTACTGAAATCGAAAGACAGCTAACTGAGGCGCCTCCCGATTTCGTTTTCCCCAAAACCTTGCCGGACCTGGGAGTACTGATCGCCAAACCGGAATTGATTCACGAAGAGCTGGAAGAAACCAGAAACGAGGAAGTGGACCGGCTGAGAAAGACACATGACGGTCCGGCGCGTTTGGGGAACTTCCAGCCACTCATGGAAAAGGCTGTTCGCATTTTCGATCCTCCCAAAAACAGTACACAGGGTTTGGCGGGACAGATCCAGACGGTTGAAAATGCGATTGCCGGTTATCGGCGCATACTATTGGAAAATCCTAAACTTGGGGATTCGTTTTCAGGCATCAATGCGCTCAAACTTGCGAAAAGAAAAAAACAGGTTGCAGAGGTGACGCTGGCAAGCCTTGAAAAGCAGGAATCACTGAAAAAATGTATCCAATTTATTCAGGAGTGCCTGGCGGCCTGGAAAATGGAAGGCGACAATCTTTTGAAAGAGACAGAGGTTTCTTTTGATCGATGGTCCCATGTGGTGGGTGTCATTAAATCCGATGCCAAACTCGATCTGGAGCCTAAGGAAGCAGATTCGTTGATAAACCATGGGTTTCTACGCCGCAGTTACTCTCTGGAGGAGGGATCTTTATGATACCGCCGGTATGGCTCTATGGACGTATCGGGGAAGGACGGCGCAAGCGAATTCTTGGGATGACCCTCCAGGCGAATCCCATATCCGAATTCCCGGATGAATCAGGTGTTTTGATGGTTTCTGGGGAGGATTTTGTGCAGCCTGAGATTCACAACCCTTTAATGGAGTGGATAATGGCGACGGGTCGTCTGGTGCTGGTCGTTCCGCCCCTGCAAACGGGTTTTCAAGAAATACCACTTCGCTGGGAAATTCGGTATATGGACAATCCCCCTGAAGGCGGATCAAGTCTCGCTGCTTCATTGGCCGTGGAAGTTCAATACAGCCTGCACGGAAATTTTCTGACCGATCGGATCAGGAATCTTCAATTTGCAGGACAAACCCTTGCCGTCGGCTATTATCGCCCTCGCATCTCAACAGGGGCTCTGGCGATCACGGTTTTGCCTGTCTGGTCTTTGCGGACTGTTGACCATCCCAAACGGTTGCAGGATTGGCTTACAGAGCTTTTTGAACTGTCCGGCAAACCCCACAAGGCGGATAAAAACGAGCAAGCGGCTTTGACGCTCATGCCGCTTCATTTTTCCATGCTCCTTTACCTGGAAAGCCATCAGCATGAAACAATAGACACCGCGCTTCATTCCCTGGAAAACTCCCCTGTTTTTAAAATTGCCAGGGAGCTTGGAAAAGGGCTTTACGAGGATCTTGTCAAATTGGGGTACATCCATCAAACCCGTCTCACCAAAAGCGGTCGCGAGGTGCTGAGCAAAAGCCCTTATGCCATCTATCTTAATGCCTTGCAGGAGGGAAATCCATGACCGAGAATCCTTATGAATCGCGAAGCCTGGCTCAAATGTTGGCGATTCAAACCCAGATACAATTGCCGGGAACGGTGGGGCGTATTCTGAACCAGATTCGTGAGCTGGAAGCCGTGGCGCCGATGTTCGTGGATGCAGGCCTCGTCAAGAGCGTAGATCGGCCGACCCCGCTGAATTTAAAGGTCAGCGGCATTGGGACCCGGAGTACGGTAAAAAGGACGGTTGGCGGCTTTCTGTACGCAACCGCTGCCGTTCGCATGGATTTGAAGATCGAAAAAAACGTGGTCTCCACTGCCGGACAGGACAGCCTTTGCGAAATTGACGACATTAATTTTGAAGATCAATCGAAAATACTCCAACTGAACGAAACCCGGTTGGCATATCGATTGGCTGAATCTGGTCTGGACGCATTCCAGCCTGATATCATTTTGACTGACTGCCCTTTGGCCTTAAACCGGAGTATGGTGCCCAGCCTCCGTAAAGGAACCGAATATCATCGTTCTTATGGCCAGGCCATAGACGTCATCCAATCATTTTGGGAAACGCGAAGAGAGGCGCTGTTTCCATGGCATCGTGAGGGAACGGTGTTGGGCGGTGTTGCCGCACAACGTTTTGGCGCTATTATCCATTCTGCTCTGGCAGATCTTCGTGATGTGGAAGGCCGAAAACAAGTGCTGTCAACGGAGAATATTAATCCCGTTGGGCTTAAGGCCCTGGACCAACGTACTAACGCTATTTCAGGGATTGGTGAAAGGCGCTTTGTATTTGGACTCCTTGGCAGCTTTTCAAGAACAGCTGCATTTCGAATGAATGTCAACACACCAAGAATGGAGCCTGCTCTGCTGCCCGAGCTGGGAGTCCTGGGGGTTCACTACCGGGCAAATCAAAACGCGGGCCCCCGCCTGCTGCAATTGATTGGCGACGCACCTGATTGGGATGCGGCTGCTATAGACTTGATCACTGGGCAAGTGATGGCCTTGACGGCAACGGGGGGAGAAAAGGCCTTACCGTTCCCCATACAATTGGCGCAGCGAGAATTGAAAGCCCTTGACCATTTCCTGGAGAATTACCGACGCGGAATCGCACAGGAAATGAGAAGCCGCAGGATCGAAGATGCATGGCTGGAAGAACTGGACGATTTTTAATAGCGAAATCCAATGTGTTAGGAGATTGAGTATGACAGCACCCTATATTGGCAAATTGGTTGGAAATACAGGAGACCCTTCCAATCTTCTGATGGTGATGAACTCCTCTTTTGCGTGTCGGCGTGGAGAGTTCGTACGAATTACACACCAGGAACGAGAAAATGAAGCACTTTCTAATGTGCTGGCGCGCGTCGTCAGCATCAGCCGCAGTAATGTATTGTACAATACGGGATTGGGACAAGGGGTTTCCGATTTGGAATTATTGCCAGGCGCCCAGGTGACCGGGGAGCAATTGACCGCAAAACTGGAAGTTGTCGGTCTGAAAGACCCGTCAACGGGTGAAATACGAATACCCCGAAGACCGATCGATCCGGGAACGCGTGTTGAAAAAGTCG
>CAYPQJ010000030.1:28889-30125 GCA_964412835.1 uncultured Desulfobacteraceae bacterium
GATTGGCGCGCGTCAAACGACTCTCTAGGAATCTGTTGAAAAAGTCGACTTTCAATTCCTGAGCGAATTCTATGGATTCAGTGAGCATTCGAGCCTTCACATCGGTAACCTGGTGGGATACGAAAAGGGAGTTGACGCGGTTCCGGTTTTTCTCGATGTGAATAAATTGGTAACGGAACATCTTGCCGTTTTAGCCATGACGGGCTCCGGAAAGTCATACACAGTTGGAAGAATTTTAGAACGATTGGTCACTTTCCATAATGGAACGGTCGTCGCCTTCGATCCACATGGCGAATATGGTCGTGCACTTCAGGGGGGGCAATTACGCTTCAACCCCTCCATGGGGGAAACGGAAGACCATCGTGACAAAGAGGCACTTTCCCGTATCCGGGAGATTATGGAAAGTCTACAGGATGCCGGCGGTGGAATTCACATCTATACCCCTCAGGACCCGACTTTCCGTGAAAAGTATGCGGGAGTTAATAAAGAATTGGCCTTGCAGTTTGACCGTTTCGAGATGGATGAGGTCAGTGAGATCCTTCCCGGGCTTACCGAGCCACAGCAGCGGGTTTTGGATGTTGCCATTCGATATTGGTGCATACAGGAACCGGCGACTCCGCGAGATATCAACAGACTTCGCCACTATCTGGGGGACGGTTTAGATGAACTCAGAGGGTGGGATGAGCTTTCAACGGCAGAAGCACAGGCCTTAAACGGCAGAAGCGCAGCAGTCGCTTCCATGAAACTCTCAAGGGTACTCAGCGAAGCACAGAGTTTTTATCATGGGGCGCTTGGCAGTGCTACGGATATTTATGAGATGATCGGAAGGCCGACCGACCGTATGGGGCGCCTCATTGTTGTGGATCTTCAAGGCTTAAGCGATACAGCCAAACAGGTCATTACGGCTTTGATCTCAGGCGAAATTCTGCGGGCTGCTTCCAGCAAAACAGATCGTATCCGGCCCTGCTTTCTCATTTACGAAGAAGGGCACAATTTTGTTCCTGCCGGCGGGCGCACGGTCAGCCATCGTATCATCAAGAAAATTGCTGCGGAAGGTCGAAAATTTGGGGTTGGCTTCGCCATTATTAGCCAACGGCCGTCAAAACTGGATCCTGATGTTACATCCCAGTGCAATACGTTAATCACAATGCGCCTGAAAAACCCTGATGACCAACGTTTCATCACAAAAACATCGGATATGGTCAGCAAAGCCGATATCGATGAATTGCCCAACCT
>CAYPQJ010000031.1:0-29638 GCA_964412835.1 uncultured Desulfobacteraceae bacterium
TATTATGGCATAAAGGGGGATGCGGGCGTTCTGGTTACCAAGGCTTTTCCCGGTGATCCGGCAGAAAAAGCCGGTATCCGCGCCAAAGACATTATACTGGAGGTCAATGGCAAGAAAGTGGACAGCAGCCGCGAGTTAAGCCGCACCATCGCTGAGTCTGCCGTTGGTCAGAAGACCCAACTCCTGGTGCTGCGCGACGGTGCTGAAAAGAAATTCGCCATCGAGCTGGGAAAAAGGCCGGAGACCATGACAACCGCCGAAAGCCCGGAAATTCAAAAAAAGAACCCACTGGGCATTGCCGTAAGCAATCTGACCCCTGAAATCATTCAGCAGTTCCAGCTTCAGGATGAAACAGGTGTTATGGTGGTGGGCGTGGAACCGGACAGCAAGGGAGAGGAAGCCGGTGTACTACCTGGGGACCTCATTAAAGAGATCAATCATCGGGGAGTGGAAAACGTGGATCAATATTTAAAAGAGCTGGGAAAATTCAAGGAAGGGGAAACCATCTCGCTTTATATTTTAAGAAGCAACAAGGGTTACATGGCCATCACACTGACCAAATAAGGGGATGATGACTTCTACCTCAGGAATGTATCAGGGGTAGGAGCATCTGATGCCTGCCCCACCTGCATTTCCGGGTGGGGTTTTTTGTTTAGAGGCCCCGCAAGGTTCCCGCCCGGCAGTGCCTTTTTTATCGGAGGCATTTTTATGGCCATAAGCATCGCATTGATTATTCTATTAGGATTGTGTGGCGATTACCTGTTTCGTCAAATGAAGCTGCCGGGACTGGTGGGAATGCTGCTCGTGGGAATATTCATAGGCCCCTATGTCCTGAACCTCATAGCACCGGGGATGATGACGGTATCAGGGGATTTCCGCAAGATCGCCCTCATCGTGATCCTGCTTCGGGCCGGCTTTGAACTGCGACGCGATACCCTCAACCGGGTCGGAAAGGCCGCATTGATCATGAGCGCCCTGCCGGCGATCTTTGAGATTGCCGGAGTCATGCTGGTGGCGCCCCGGCTTCTTGGCATGACCTATCTGGAGGCCGCCATCCTCGGTTCTATCCTCGCCGCGGTTTCTCCGGCCGTGGTGGTGCCCCTGATGATCGATTTCATGGACCGGGGCCGCGGAGCGAAAAAGGGCATCCCCACCCTCCTCCTGGGGGCATCATCCATGGATGACGTCTTTGTCATTGTCCTCTTTACCGTCTTTCTGGGCATGTACGGGGGCGGGGAGGTAAACCTGTGGGTAAAGCTTGCCGAAATCCCCGTCAGCATTGTCCTCGGGATCATAGCGGGTCTGATTCCCGGCTACCTTCTCTATCGCCTCTTTACCCAATACGACTGGCGCCCCCCCAAGCGGACCATCGTAGTCATGGGAATGGCCATCCTTCTGACCTGGCTGGAGCAAGCCCTTGAAAACCGGGTTCCCATGGCAAGTCTGCTGGGCGTCATGGCAATCGGATTTGTCATCCTGGAAAAATCCGAGGCCATCGCCCATATTATTTCGCAAAAGCTGAAGAAGCTCTGGATGTTTGCGGAACTCCTCCTGTTCGTGCTGGTGGGCGCCCAGGTCAATATCCAGGTGGCCTGGAAGGCGGGCCTGGCGGGAATCCTTGTGATTACAGTGGGTCTTCTGTTCAGAAGCGTGGGGACCTATATCTCTCTTTTCGGAACAAACCTGAGCGTAAAAGAAAAGCTCTTTTGTGTGGTGGCCTACATCCCCAAAGCCACGGTTCAAGCCGCCATCGGCGCCGTGCCCCTGGCCGCAGGCGTGGCCTCCGGGGAGGTGATCCTGGCCGTGGCCGTGCTCTCCATTCTACTTACAGCACCCATCGGGGCCATCGGCATCAAAATCCTGGGAGAACGGATCCTGGACAGTGGGGAACGTTCGTCCTACAGATTCAAAGAACTGATGGAAAGTATGGCTCTCCCCCGGGTTGGAGAACGGGTCAGAAACAAAGAATTTGACACAATCTGGAAAGTGATCGAAGAAAAGGAGACCTGGATCGAGGCTACGTCCGACAAGAAGAAGGGGGCGGCGCCACCTGTGCCTGCCATCTCGCTGCGGTACTGGAAGGAAGACACGAGCAATGGGCCAGGCACCGGAAAAACCCTGACCTATCGTTACAGCGAGAGGGACACCCCCTTTGACCGTCAGTGGGAGATCCTTTACGACTGGTAAGGCGCCATTGATTCTTCCAGATTTTCGGGCAGCGGCAAAATGCTGGCAGAAAAAGAAAAAGGAGTTATGTCATAAGACATAACTCCTTGATTTACTTGGAGGCGGCAACCAGATTCGAACTGGTGAATAACGGTTTTGCAGACCGCTGCCTTAGCCACTTGGCTATGCCGCCTTTTTATGGAGCGGGAAACGGGACTTGAACCCGCGACAACCACGTTGGCAACGTGGAGCTCTACCAGCTGAGCTATTCCCGCAAAATCAGGCTATTGTACAGAACCAAGCTGCTTTGTCAACAAAAAACACCGCAGAACCTTGAGTATTTTCGGTCCGGCCAGCCCTTTGACCTTCTGATCTCACAGCAGAAAATGCGGCTGTGACATAACTCGTTATTTTATCCGACCAGCTTGATTTGTCAACAAAAAAACGGGCAAAAACATTTTCCTGAGCCGGGTCAAAACTCCAAAAAATAAAACCCCTCATTTGCCGGCTTTCTTATAAGAGCGATAGTAACGCATCACTCTTTCAACAAACGCCTGGGTCTCGGGAAAGGGAGGAACCCCATTGTAATCTTCCACGGTCTCAGGACCGGCATTATAGGCTGCCAGGGCCAGGGTTTTGTTGTTTTTGAAACGCTTGAGCAACAGGCTGAAATACCGGGTGCCACCTATGATATTTTCTTCCGGATCATGTGGATCCAGCACCTCCATGTCGCTGGCCGTCCCCGGCATCAACTGCATAAGGCCTTTAGCTCCCTTTTTAGAAACCGCCTCCTGGTCGAAGCCCGATTCAGCCTTGATAATCGCTTTGATAAAGTGGATATCAACCCCAAAACGATCGGAGGCATTTTTTACAATACCACTGTAGTGGGCCAGATATTCCGACGGTGTTCTGTTTCCGGAACGGACATACAGCCGATAGCGGCTGTCGGTTTTACGGTTTGTGAAATGCCACACCCCGCATTTATCCACATAACGGAAAATTTCCGCCGAAACCAGCCCTTGGCCACACAGGGAAAGGACCAGCACAAATAGGGTCCCCCAGAGGCATTTTTTTCTGAAGTTCTTTTTCAGCCTAATTTTTTCCAATCCGCCAAAAAATTCTCCAAACCAATGTCGGTTAAGGGGTGCTTGATCAATTGCCGAATCACTTTCAGTGGAATCGTGGCGATATCGGCACCCATCAGGGCAGCATCCAGCACATGGGTCGGGTTGCGCACACTGGCCACGATAATTTCCGTTTCATAGGCGTAGTTTTCATAGATGGCGGCGATTTGCTCCACAAGGTCCATCCCCACTAAACTGATGTCATCAAGCCTTCCTACGAAGGGGCTGATATAGGCTGCGCCCGCCTTTGCGGCCATCAATGCCTGGACCGGTGAAAAACACAGGGTCACATTGGTTTTGATCCCTTTTTCGGTCAGTATTTTCACAGCCTTGAGCCCTTCTTCAATGAGCGGCACCTTAATGACAATATTGTCTGCCATACCCGCCAGATCCTGCGCTTCCTCGACCATTTTCCCTGCCTCAAGGCTGACCACCTCGACGCTGACAGGACCCGCAACAAGAGTGCAGATCTCCTTAATCAGTCCTCTGAATTCCTTTCCCTCTTTAGCCACCAGGCTGGGATTGGTTGTTACGCCATCGACCATGCCCAGATCATTTGCTTCTTTAATCTCATCAACATTTGCCGTATCAATAAAAAACTTCATGGATACCCCCCGATCCGGTTAGCCCGGCATTTATAAAGTTTAAAATTTATTATACCATAAAAACTACGGTTTCTTGCGCTGAAACGCATCGGCACACGCCTGACTGCAAAAAAAATGTGTTTCACCATCCACAGACTTTCTGATGGCGCCGCTCTTTGGGATATAGGTCATACAATTCGGGTCCTGAACCATCTCATCCACTGGCCCTGAGCCGGTATTTCCATGACCCCTTCCGCCAGATAAGCGCATCTTCTGAACGAAACGGAAAACGAAGTAAGCCAAAATTCCAAAAAACAGCAGTTTCAGCATTCAGGACCTCTCATAAATTTCCACCGCCTGACCCTCCTCGGGAAGCGATCCGCCCGGTTCCCGTACCAAAAACCCCTCCAGCCGTCCCATCAGGGAAATGGCCTTTTTGCAATGATCGATTTTACGACCGATATTTGATCCAATACCGAGATAAGCGCTATTAACCCATGCTGTTTTGAAATGCCTACAACTTCAGTCCTTTCAATCTCTCAATGGCCTCTCCAAGCCTTTTTCTGTTCTGGGTCAAAGCAATGCGAAAATACCCTTCCCCGGGCTCGCCAAAGCCATTGCCCGGCGTGACCACCAGACCCGCTTCCTCCAGGAAACGCGCTGCCAGTGATGCAGATGTGTAGCCGTCAGGAACCCGGATCCACAAATAGAAGGTCGCCTTTGGTGGATCCAGTTCAAACCCCGCTTCTCTGAGTCCTTGAACCATGAGATCCCGCCGACCCGAATAGATGCGGTGCATGTCCGCAACACAAGCCTGATCCCCTCGGATAGCCTCGATTCCGGCTCTCTGAACCGCCTGAAAAACACCGGAATCGATGTTGCTCTTTATGGCGCCGAGCCCTGCGACCCCTTCTGCATTTCCCACGGCAAAACCGATCCGCCAGCCGGTCATATTGCAAGTTTTGGAAAAGGAGTGGAATTCCATTCCCACTTCTTTGGCGCCGTCTACCTCCAGAAAACTGGGAGGCCGATATCCATCAAACGCCATCTCCGTATAGGCCGCATCATGGCATACCAGCATGTTGTGCTTTTCCGCAAAAGAGACCACGCGGCGGAAAAAATCCAGATCCGCCACTGCTGAAGTCGGGTTATTGGGATAATTGATAAACATCAGCTTGGCCCGATCCGCCACCCCTTCAGGGATGGCTCCTAGATCAGGCAGGAAATTATTCTTGCTCAATAGCGGCATCACATGGGACTCGCCGCCGGCAAAAAGGGTCGCGATGTTGTAAACCGGGTACGCCGGGCTTGGCACCAGGGCCACATCACCCGGATTGATAAAGGCCAGGGGAAGATGGGCAATGCCTTCCTTGCTCCCGATGAGGGATACCACTTCTGAATCCGGATCCAGCGTCACGTTAAACCGCTCCCCATACCACCAGGCCACGGCTTCCTTGAAATCCGACATCCCCGAATAGGACGGATACCGGTGATTTGCAGGATCGTCAAGCGCCCGTTTCATCTCCCCGATAATATGTTCCGGGGTGGGGAGGTCCGGATCACCCACGCCCAGGTCAATAATATCCACACCTCTGGCTTTCACTTCGGCCTTCTTCCGATCAATCTCTTTAAACAGGTAGGGGGGAAGCTGTTTTAAACGTTCGGCTTTCTCAAATCTCTCCATTATGGCCCTCATTACAACTATTTACGTTAACCTATAGTCCCAGTACATCCTGCATATCGTACAGCCCCGCCGGCTGTCCGGTAATCCAGAGTGCTGCCCTCACGGCGCCCCTGGCAAAATTATCCCGATTATGGGCACGGTGAACCAGTTCCAACCGCTCACCAATACCGCCAAACATGACCGTATGTTCTCCCGCGATATCACCGGCGCGCCAGGTCTGAATACCGATCTCTTCATCTGTTCGCTCGCCGATCATTCCCTTTCGGCCGTAAACGCCGACTTTTTCGAGATCACGATCCACCGCATCGGCCAGAATCTGACCCAGCCGCATGGCGGTTCCGCTTGGGGCATCCTTCTTAAGGCGGTGATGCACCTCAAGAATTTCCATATCGTAATCATTTCCCAGAATTCGCGCCATCTCCCCCGCAATTTTGAACATGACATTGACACCCACACTCATATTGGGTGCCATGACGCATGGCATTTTTTCCGCAAGGGTTTTAATCTCTGCGACACCCTCTTCATTGATCCCGGTGGTTCCAATGACCACCGCGATCCCTTTTTCTGAGGCCTTTCGCGTATTTTCAAGGGTACTCCGGGGCTGAGTGAAATCAATTAACACATTCGCCCCGTTGAGGGCCTCATCAATGGACCCACGGATCCTGACATCCAACTCACCAATTCCAGCGACCAATCCCGCATCCTCACCCACACTTTTGTGGTCAGGATGTTCAAAGGCGCCTGCCAGTTCGGACTCAGGGTTCTGGTGAATCATATGAATGATTCTTCCCCCCATGCGCCCGGCGGCCCCCGCAACAATTACTCTAATCATGTCATAACCTCCATGATTTTACATCTTTCCCTCGCGCTTTATATAAGACCGTAATCCGCAAGCACTGTTTTCAGTTTTTCCAGGTTGGCAGGATCCATCGGGCACATGGGCAATCTCATTTCATCGCCGATCAAACCCATCAATGCCGCGGAAGTTTTCACCGGAATGGGGTTCGTTTCAAAAAACATGGCCTTGCACAGGGGCAAGAGTTTATAGAAAAGGGTTCTGGCCTCTTCCACATTACCGTCGGCCCAGGCTTTCACCAAATTGGCGTTATCCCTGGGAACGATATTGGCCACAACGGAAACCACGCCTTTACCGCCAATGGCCAGCACCGGCAGGGTCAGGTTGTCGTCTCCGGATAACAACGTGATATTTTCACCTGCCATCCGCACCACATCGGCCATTTGCCCCACATTACCCGAGGCTTCCTTAATAGCCACAATCTCCGGGAATTTTGCCAGGCGTGCTACCGTCTCGGGCAACAGGTTCACACTGGTTCTTCCCGGCACATTGTAAAGTATCTGGGGCAGGGGAACCGCTTTCAAAATGGCTTCGAAATGCCGGAAAAGGCCCTCCTGTGTGGGCTTGTTATAATAAGGCGTCACCTGAAGTGTGGCATCAGCGCCCACTTCTTTGGCATGCCTTGAAAGTTCAATGGCTTCACTGGTACTGTTGCCACCGGTGCCGGCGATGACGGGGACCCGCTTGTTCACGGCCTCCACCGCAATATCGATCACTCTGGCGTGTTCGTTCACATCCAAGGTCGCGGATTCACCGGTAGTGCCACAAGGAACAATGGCGCTGGTGCCGTTTTCGATTTGAAATTCAATCAGTTTACGATAGGCTTCTTCATCCACCTGCCCATTTTTAAAAGGGGTCACGATTGCCACGATAGAGCCTTTGAACATGGGGAACCTCCTTTTCTGTTTGTTCTGAATTTATGGATTAAAACACGCCGGTCCATTAAATGGCTTCATCATGAAGCGTCGCCATGTAAATAACAGACGTGTTTCCCTGGAGCCAAACCCTCTCGCCGGTTCGGTCACCAATGCCTCCGCTGTTTAAGTGGATGGTCAATATTTCACCACCCCGTGTGTGAACCCCGACCGGAGATGATACCATGCCGCGACGGTACCCCATGAGCGCGCAAGCGATGGCTCCGGTCCCACACGCCAGGGTTTCGTCTTCCACGCCCCGTTCATAGGTTCTGACCGCCAACTCATCGGGGCCCATAATGGCCATGAAATTGGCGTTGGTCCCTTCGGGGGAGAACCGTTCATGATAGCGGATCTCGCGGCCCTGCTCAATGACGGGATGATTTTCCAGGTCCGCCACCTGCACCACCACGTGGGGAACTCCGGTGTTCACAAAATCACAGGTTACCCAGCCGGAGAGCAACGCCAGATCAACATTCAACGTCTCATTTCGAGGTTCCGGCATGAGAACCTTGACCACACGGCCTTCCACCTGGGCGGAGATGGGACCCACACGGGTTTCGAAAGTCATTTCGGAACCGGCGATTCCCTTTAAGTAGGCGAAACGGGAGACACACCGTCCGCCGTTACCGCACATTTCCACCTCCCCACCGTCAGCATTAAAAAACCGCCATCCAAAATCACATGCCTTCGAATCCGTCACAAATATGACGCCATCGGCCCCGACGGATTCCCTGCGCCGGCAGGAACGCGACACCAACCGGCTCATGTCGTCCTCTTTTACAAGCCCTTTGCGGTTGTCAATGAGAATGAAATCATTACCGGTACCGCTCATCTTCCAGAATTCAATGGGTTCCATTTTTCAAAACCTGGTGCCTCAATTTTCGGCCAGAAAGCTCGGGATGGATTCCCCTCGCACAAGATCTTCAAAGGTTTCCCGCTGCCGGATGATTTCAAAGCGGTCTCCCTTGACCATCACCTCACATACCCGGGGCCTCGAATTGTAGGTGGACGACATGCTGAAGCCATAGGCGCCCGCGCTCATGACAGCAATCAAGTCTTCCGGCGCCAAAGGTTCTACCCGTCTATCCTTGGCCAGAAAATCACCGGATTCACAGATGGGTCCCACAATATCCGCCGTCAGCTTTTCGCCGGGCGTCTGTTTCACCGGCTGAATAGCGTGGTAGGCCCCGTAAAGGCTCGGCCTCATGAGGTCGTTCATGGCAGCGTCCACCACAAAAAAATTTTTCTCGTGGCTGGCCTTGGCGTAAAGCACCCTGGTGATCAGTACACCGGCATTGCCCACGATAACACGCCCCGGTTCCAGGATCAGGGTCCAGTCCGTTGAAGCCAGCTCCGATTTAATATCCCGGGCGTATTCGATGGGTTGCGGGGGCATTTCGCTATCGTAGGTAATCCCTAGTCCGCCGCCCAGGTCCAGGTAACGGATTGAAATATTCAGCCCCTCCAACTGTGCGATCAGCTCTTTGAGTTTCCTAAAAGCGTCCACGAAAGGGCTCGTCTGAGTCAGCTGACTGCCGATATGACACGATACACCCACCACATCCAAGCCATCCAGCGTGGCTGCCCTCTCATATTGCCGAAGCGCCTCCTCAACCCCAATGCCGAATTTGTTCTCTTTGAGACCCGTGGAAATATAGGGGTGGGTCTTGGGGTCCACATCCGGGTTGACCCTGATGGAAATACGCGCTTTATTGCCGGAATTTAATGCCACCTGATTCAGTTTCAGCAACTCCTGTGGGGATTCCACATTAAACATGAGAATCTCTGAAGACATGGCATATTCCAAATCCCGCAGGCTTTTTCCGACCCCTGAAAAAACAATTTTAGCAGGATCCACACCAGCGTTCAAGGCCCTGTAAAGCTCACCCCCCGATACAATGTCAACGCCCCCACCCCGACTGGCAAACAGCGCAAGAAGCGCCTTGTTGGAATTGGATTTCATGGAATAACAGGTGAGGTGCTTCACATCGGAAAAAGCGCCATCAAAAGCGTCAAAGTGCCGTTTCAGGGTTGCGTGAGAATACACATAGAAAGGTGTTCCCACCTTTTCCGCAATAGATGATATGGATACGTTTTCACAATACAGTTCGTTTTTTTGGTAATGAAAATGATGCATGAATTTCCCGATTGTAGGTTTTTTTGGTTGGATACCGAGATTTTAGAAAATTACAGATCAGAAATCAATTTTATTCTGCCCGATGCCGGACCGAGGCGACCCTCTTTTTCCATGATGCGCACCATGACAAAACAGATGCCTTTCTGTTTGAACGCCGGCAGCCGGCACTCAAATTGATCTTCACTGATGATCCGGCCCGTAATGTCCCTGAATCTGGTCATGTCAATGGGGCACCCTTCGCACGGGGGTCGGTCCAGTGAATACCAGACATAATAGACCCTGCAGCCGGTTATAATTGCCAGGGACGCATCATCTCCTTGAATAAGGCCTTTCAGTGCCAGGGATTTATCTTTCCAGGCACCTTCGAGCTGATCCACCCTGACGTTATAATCCTTCTGCTCGGAAATAAACGGCGGCCCCTTTCGCCCACACCCGGAAAAAACCATCAAGACGACTGCCAGGAAAACCAAAAACCCTATGGGTATTTTCCTCAAAACGTCAACCCTCTGTCATCCGTCTTCAACCTCCAACTGCTTTTTCGCCGTTTCAATTTCGTTCCTCACCGCATCGGGACCGGTTCCACCGGGGATATTCCGCCGGCCCACGGTTAATTGGGGATCAAGCCATGCGTAAACGTCTTCTTCGATCTGCCGACTGTGAGTCTTCATTTCTTCCAGAGAAAGTTCATGGAGTTCCTGATTTTTATCCATGGCAAAAACCACCATCCGGCCAACAATCTCATGGGCCTCTCGAAAAGTAAGGCCTTTTCCCACGAGATAATCGGCAAGATCCGTGGCCACCAGATAACCTTTCTCCGTTGCCGCCTTGAGCGTATCCGACTTAAAGGAGACTTCCCCCAGGAGGCTGTCCATAACCTTGAGGCACATTAGAACCGTATGGGCTGAATCAAACAAGGCCTCCTTATCCTCTTGCATGTCCTTATTGTAGCTGAGCGGTAATCCCTTCATGGTGGTCAGCAGGCTCATGAGATGTCCGTAGGCACGGCCGGTTTTTCCCCTGATGAGTTCCGGAAGATCCGGGTTCTTTTTCTGTGGCATGATGCTGCTTCCGGTGGAAAACGCATCGGATATGACCACAAAACCAAACTCCTGACTGGACCAGAGTACCAGTTCCTCACTGAGACGGCTGAGGTGCATCATGACGACGGATGCGTTATAGAGGAAATCGAGAACGAAATCCCTGTCACTCACAGCGTCCATACTGTTCCTGGAAATCCGGTCAAACCCCAGTTCTTCCGCAACCATTTCCCGATCCAGATCAAAGGTTGCACCCGCCAGTGCCGCACTGCCCAGAGGCATGACATTGACGCGATCCATGCTCTCTTCAAACCGGGCATAATCCCGGTTTAGCATTTCATAATAGGCCATTAAATGATGGCTCAGAAGAACAGGTTGCGCCCGCTGAAGGTGTGTGTAACCCGGCATGAGCACATCGAGGTTGTTTTCGGCAATAATAACAATAGTTTTCCGGCAGTCCCTGATGGACTCCATGACTTGTTGAACCACATCCCGCACGTACAGACGCGTATCCAGAGCCACCTGATCGTTTCGGCTTCGGCCCGTGTGGATTTTTTCTCCCAGAGCCCCCACTTTCTCAACCATGGCCTTTTCCACCAGGGTATGAATGTCCTCATAATCATCATCCGATGAAAGACCGCCGTGGTCCAAATCCCGTTTGATCTCCCCCAGCGCCACAAGCATAGATGAAGCATCTTCATCTGAGATAATGCCCTGCTTTGCCAGCATGCGGCAATGGGCCACGCTGCCTTCAATGTCGTAGGCATAGAGCTGTCGATCAAAGCTGATGGATGCATTGAACATATTGACAAGGGCATCGGGCTCCTGACTGAATCGTCCCCCCCAAACCATTTTCTTCATACCGAATCCTCCGTAGGGGCGAAAGATTTTTCGCCCCTACCCTTCCAATAGGCTTGCAATCTTAAGCCTCAGGCCATTGAGACGAATGAAACCTTCAGCATCCTTTTGATTGTAGACCTCATCCCCCTCAAAAGTGGCAAAATCCGCATGGTAGAGAGACCTCTCGGATTTTCTGCCCACCACCATGCAATTACCCTTGTAAAGTTTCAGCCGCACCATGCCGTTCACATTTTTCTGGGCCTCATCCACAAGAGCCTGCAGCATCTCCCGTTCCGGGGAAAACCAGTATCCATTATAGACCATCTCGGCATATCGGGAAACCAACGCGTCTCGAAGATGCATGGCTTCCCGGTCAACGGTGATGGATTCCATGGCAATATGGGCTGCCCTTAAAATGGTGCCGCCCGGCGTCTCGTATACGCCTCTCGATTTCATGCCCACGAAACGATTTTCCACCATATCAACGCGACCAATGCCGTTCCTGCCGCCCAGTTCGTTCATATGGGCCAGAAGTGTCGCAGGGGACATCTCCTTCCCATCAACGGCTACGGGGTTTCCTTTGTCAAAAGCGATTTCCACATAAGTGGGCGCGTCAGGCGCCACTTCCGGGGAAACGGACAGAACGAACATGTCTTCCGGGGCTTCAGCCCAGGTATCTTCCAGTACCCCGCCCTCAAAGCTGATGTGCAGCAGGTTACGATCGCTGGAGTACGGCTTTTCCTTGGTCACCGGGACGGGGATGCCCCTTGAACGGGCATATTCCATAAGGTCTTCCCGTCCTTTGAAATCCCATGTTCGCCATGGGGCAATAATCTGCAGGGCAGGATCCAGCGCCATGTAGGCCAGTTCAAACCGCACCTGGTCGTTTCCCTTGCCGGTGGCCCCGTGACTGACCGCATTGGCACCCATTTCGTGCGCCACTTCCACCTGTCTTTTTGAAATGAGGGGTCTCGCCAGGGATGTTCCCAGCAGATAGCTGGATTCATAGATGGCGTTGGCCCTCAGGGCCGGCCAAACAAAATCTTTCGCAAAGACTTCTTTCAGGTCATCGACAACCACATCATCCGCCCCGGTGGCAAAGGCTTTTTCCTTGATGCCCTCAAGTTCCTCTCCCTGCCCCAGATCAGCGGCATAAGCCACCACGGGACACTGGTAGGTTTCCTTCAACCATTTCAGAATGACGGATGTATCAAGACCACCCGAATATGCCAGAACAATTTTTTCAATTTTCTCAGCCACGTTTCGTCTCCATGTCGTTGAATATGTTATCGAGCGCTTCCAGCAGAAGATCAATCTCTTCCTTTTTCACAATCAGAGGGGGAACAAACCGAAGAACCTTTTCCTGCGCACAAATAATCAGGAACCCTTTCTGCCGGCACGCCTCCACAACAGGTGCACCGGGAACATCAAGTTCTACCCCAATGATAAGCCCTAATCCCCTGACATCTTTTATGAAACCATATTTTCTCGCAAGCCTGTTCAACCCCGCTCTGAAGTAATCCCCCATTTTTTCTGCATTCGCCACCCACCCGTCACTAAGAAGGCTCTTGAGCACCGCCCTTGAAACCGCCGTCGCCAGCGGGGTCCCCCCAAAGGTGGTGGCGTGGCTTCCCGGCCCGAAGGCACCGGCCAACTCCTGGGTGGACAGCATGGCGCCGATGGGAAGTCCGTTTCCCAGAGCCTTGGCAAGGGTCATAATGTCCGGTGTAACCCCATAATGTTCATGGGCAAACAGCTTTCCGGTGCGGCCCATTCCCACCTGAACCTCATCAAAAATCAGGGCCACCCCCTTTTCGCTGCAAAGGGCCCGAACCCCCTCAAGATACCCGGGGGCAGGGCAGACAACCCCGCCTTCACCCTGTATGGGTTCCAGCATGACCGCACAAATGTCGTTACCCATTGACGCCCGAAGGGCCTCCATGTCATTGAAGGGCACAAAGCGGAAGCCCTGCAGCAACGGGTCATACCCCGTCCGGATCTTTTCCTGGCCCGTGGCGGAAAGGGTGGCCATGGTGCGGCCGTGAAAGGAATTTTGCATGGAAATAATCACATGCCTGTCAGGGCCGAATTTTTCCATGGAATACTTGCGCGCCAGCTTAATGGCGGCTTCGTTGGCCTCAGCCCCGCTGTTGCAGAAAAACACCCGATCCGCAAAAGAATTCTCCACCAGCAGTTGGGCCAGATCCGTCTGGGGTTCGGTATAATAGAGGTTTGACACATGGACCAGCTTTCCGGCCTGTTCCTCCAGTGCGCGGCACACCACGGGCGAACTGTGCCCGAGGGAGCAAACCGCTATTCCCGCCACGAAATCCAGGTATTCCTTCCCCGTATCATCCCAGAGCCTGCAACCGTCCCCTTTCACCAATGTGATGGGAAACCGGCCATAGGTCTGAAACATGTATTGGTCCGCACGGACAATGGTCGATGCGGCTTCAGGAGCTTCTTTCATAATTCAATCCTTTCCGACAATCTACTGTACAATTTCCGTCCCCACACCTACTTTTGTTAAAATCTCAAGGAGAATGGCGTGAGGTTCGCGGCCGTCAATGATATGGGTCTTATTCACCCCTTCTCTGAGTGCCGCCAGACAGCAATTCACCTTGGGGATCATTCCCCCTTTGATCGTCCCGTTGGAAATGCTTTCTCCGGCTTCCTGCATTTTCAGGGTGGAAATGAGATCCCCATTTTCATCGAGCACCCCTGCCGTATCCGTCAAAAGCACCAGCTTCCTTGCCCCCAGAGCCGACGCCACCTTACCCGCAACCAGGTCCGCATTGATGTTGTAAGTCTCCCCGCTGCTCCCGAAACCCACAGGGGCGATAACCGGAATAAATTCCTTTTCCATCAGGTTTACAAGGATGCCCGTGTTCACGGATGTGATCTCCCCCACCATACCCATATCGATAATTTCAGGGACCGGATCTTCGCCTCTTTTTCTCAGGTACTTCATTTTTCTGGCGGAGATCAGCTTTCCGTCTTTACCCGAAAGGCCCACAGCAATGCCGCCGTTCTGGTTGATCAGGTTCACGATTTCCTTGTTCACTTTCCCCACCAGCACCATTTCCACCACATCCATGGTCTGCCGGTCCGTCACCCGCATGCCGTCAACGAATTCTGACTTGATGGACAGCTTTTTCAAGAAATCGCCGATCTGCGGTCCTCCCCCATGAACCACCACAGGGTTCATCCCCACGTATTTCAGCAGAATCACGTCCAGGGCAAATTCCCGTTTTAACTGTTCATCCACCATGGCGTGACCGCCATACTTGATGACAATGGTGGCCCCGTTGAATCTTCTGATATAGGGGAGTGCTTCAATTAAAATCTTGGCTCTGTCTTTCTGGCCGATCATAGAATGTACCGGCTCAGGTTTTCATCTTCCAGGATGTCTTCCAGTTTTTCCACCACATAGGCCTTATCGATGGTAACCGTCTTTTCACTCAAGTCCGGCGCATCAAAGGAGATTTCATCCACCAGCTTTTCCATGACCGTATGGAGTCTTCGAGCCCCGATATTCTCCATCCTGTCATTCACTTTGCTGGCCATTTCAGCAATTGAATCGACCGCCTGGTCCTCAAAAATCAAATCAATCCCTTCCGTGGCCAGAAGGGCTTTATACTGGGTAATCAGGGCGTTTTTCGGTTCAATCAAAATGCGCAAAAAATCTTCCATGGTCAGGGAATCCAATTCCACCCGAATGGGAAATCGCCCCTGAAGTTCGGGCAGCAAGTCCGACGGCTTGCTCACGTTAAATGCCCCCGCCGCGATAAAGAGGATATGGTCCGTCTTGACCATGCCGTACTTGGTGGCCACCGTAGACCCTTCGACAATGGGCAGCAGGTCTCTCTGGACCCCCTCCCGTGAAACATCGGGCCCGTGGGAAGACTCGCTCCCGGCCACCTTATCCAGTTCATCTAAGAATATGATACCGTTTTGCTCGGTGATGCGAACCGCTTTTTCCACCACCTTGTCCATATCGATCAGGCGCTGGGATTCTTCCTGGAAAAGGATCTCCATGGCCTCCGGAATCTTGACACGGCGTTTCTTTTTCTTTTGGGGAAACATATTGCCGAAAATTTCCTTGACGTTGAATTCCATCTCCTCCATGCCGGCACTTGAAAATATCTCCACCATGGGGATATTGCTGTGGTTCACTTCCAGATCCACATAGCGTTTATCCATTTTTCCGCTTCGGAGCATCCGCCGCAGCTTATCACGTGTTGACGGCATGCCCTCCCTGTCCGACTTGACCACCTCCAGAATTCGTTCCTTTTCTCCCTCTTCGGACTCCTGGGCCTCTTCGCTTTTTTTGGGCAACAGGATATCCAGCAACCGTTCCTCGGCCAACTCCGCAGCCCTGGATTCGACGAGCTCCTGTTCATCTTTCTTGGCCATGTTAACAGCCAGTTCCGACAGGTCCCTGACCATGGATTCCACATCACGTCCCACATAGCCCACCTCGGTGAATTTTGTGGCTTCCACCTTGAGAAAGGGCGAATTGGCAAGCCGGGCCAGGCGTCTGGCAATCTCGGTCTTACCCACCCCGGTAGGTCCCATCATGATGATATTCTTGGGGGCGATTTCATCTCTCAACTCCGGTGCAACCTGCTGTCGCCGCCACCTGTTCCGCAATGCAATGGCCACCGAACGTTTGGCCCGATCCTGTCCGATGATGTATTTGTCCAGCTCGCATACAATCTCCCGGGGCGTCAAGACTTGCTTTCGCGGCGCCTCTTCTTCTACAGCCTTTTCCATACTTACCTCTTGATTAAACATCCATAAACGCTTCTGCTTATAATTGTGTGACCCTTACTTAAATTTCATCAGACGCTTTCATCTTTCAGCTCACAAACCGTGATATGATCATTTGTGTACAAACATATGGTTGAAGCAATCTTAAGGGACTCTCTGACTATGGCATCTGCTTCAAGATCCGAATGCACTGCCAGGGCCTGCGCGGCCGCCAGGGCATAGGGGCCCCCTGAACCGATAGCCGCCACGCTCATATCCGGTTCGATGACATCCCCGGTTCCCGAAATGATGAGCATATGTTCATCATCCGCCGCCAACAGCAATGCTTCCAATTTGCGAAGTATCTTGTCGGTTCTCCAATCCTTTGCCAGTTCCACCGCAGCCTTGACAAGGTTTCCGCCGTAACTCTCCAGTTTCCCCTCCAACCGCTCAAAGAGGTTAAAAGCATCCGCCGCAGCACCGGCAAACCCGGTCAGCACCGTATCCCGGTACATACGGCGAACTTTCGAGGCCTTATGTTTCATGATGGTATCCCCTAAGGTTACCTGGCCGTCTCCACCCATGACACATTTGCCGTCTTTTCTGACGGCCAAAACGGTCGTTGCCCTTATTTTGCCCCAACCCTCTTCATTCATATTCCGTCCTCTTTATATCCGTTCACGGTTATGGGTTGACAGGTTACGGTTTTTCAACCGCAGACCGTCAACAGTCACAATGCATTATCAGGGTTTAAGTACTCCGGGGATGGGTCTTGTCGTAAACCTCCATGAGCCTTTTAAGGCTCACATGGGTATATTTCTGAGTCGTCGCAAGGCTCTTGTGCCCCAGAAGCTCCTGGACGGAACGAAGATCCGCACCACCGTCCAGCAAATGGGTCGCAAAGGTATGTCGCATGCTGTGGGGACTGATATCTTCCGTCAACCCTCCTGCACCCGCATATCGTTTGACGATTCTTCCAATGCTGCGGGTTGTCAAACGCCCCCCCCGAAAATTCATAAAGAGCGGGTCGCCCCGACCCTCCAAAGCCATTTGTTTTCTTAGCTCGCCGGTTGCACCGAGGTAAGCCTTTACGGCCTTCAACGCCTGCCTGCCAATGGGCACAAGACGCTCTCTGTCCCCTTTTCCCATCACTTTCACAAGCCGTTGATCGTCATCAATACTGGAAACATTCATACCCACCAATTCAGCCACCCGGAACCCACAGGAATAAAGGACTTCCAAAATAGCAAGATCCCTTAAGCCCAGGGGATTTTCCCGATCCGGTAAGTCCATCAACCTGAAAACGTCATCTACGGGAAGATGACTGGGAATGTATTTTTCCAGTTTGGGGCTTTGCACCTCCACAGCCGGATTAATCTTGACAAAACCTTCTTTTTCCAGGAAAAGAAAAAAAGTTCGCACTGCAGAAAGCTTACGGGCAATGGTGGTTCGCTTGAGTTTTCCATAAAGGCTCCCCACGTATTTTCTGATTGCAGTGCTTTCAATTCCTTCAATTGCAACATCACGACCATTTTCTTTTCGGTGCCCAACATTTTTGCTTACCAAAAAAGATGAAAACTGTTCGAGATCAACCTGATAATTTCGCTGAGTATGTTTCGAGTACCCTTTTTCATTGTGAAGGTACTTAACAAAGAGCGCTATCGCTTCCTCAAGCAGCAAAGCAGACTTCCCCCGAAAGGATTCTTCCCATCAAAATCCAGATTACAGAATCCTAGAGAATAACACATTTTTCCGGATTGGCAATTAAAAAAATCGGATCGGAATTCTTGGCTTGACTTTATTTTGCCGGTTGATGTAATTTTCTTATTTCGGCGATGTGCTCTTAATTTGAAAATTGATCAGGAAAGGGTTCTAAATGGAAAAAAAGGCTGAACAACTAAGAAATGCTGCTCTCATAGCCCATGGGGGTTCCGGTAAAACATCTCTGGCGGAAGCAATGCTGTTTAACGGGAAAGCCACAACGCGGCTTTGCAAAGTAGATGACGGCACCTCCAACCTTGATGTTGAACCGGAAGAGATCAAGCGGAAATCGACCCTGACCACAGCATTTCACCACTGCACCTGGAAAAAGCATACCATCAATATTATCGACACCCCGGGGGATGATAATTTCCTTTCCGATGCCAAATTTTCCCTGCAGGCCGCTGACGGTTCGGTGATCTTAATTGACGCCACTGCAGGCGTTAAGGTTGGCACTGAGAAGGTTTGGGCCTTTGCTGAGGAGCGGGATCTCCCCAAGATTATTTTTATTAATAGAATGGACCGTGAACGAGCGGATTTCTTCCAGACACTGGATGCCGTCAGCAGCATCTTTGAGGTAAAGGCCACCCCCGTAACCATCCCCATAGGGGAGGAAGACCGTTTTTCAGGCGTGGTGGACCTGATTAGACAAAAAGCCTATGTCTACAGCAAAGACGGCAGCGGCACTTTCGAAACCACTGACATTCCCGATGACGTGAAAGACACAGCCGATGAGTGGCGCGAAATGATGATTGAAAACGTGGTGGAAGTGGACGACGACCTCATGGAAAAGTACCTTGAAGGGGAAGAGCTCTCCGATAAGGAAATTGAAAAAACCCTGATTAAAGGCATTAAATCCGGAATGGTCACGCCTGTTTTATGCGGTTCTGCGGTGCTCAATATAGCCGTCCCTCAGCTGATGGACCTGGTGGTGGACGGGTTCCCCTCCCCTGTTGAAAGACAATCCAAAAAAGGGACCGTGCCGGGGACCGACGAAGAAACGGAACGGGCACCCGCCGTGGACGCGCCTTTTTCCGCCCTTGTTTTCAAAACCGTTGCAGATCCTTTTGCAGGGAAGCTGACTCTGGCCAGGGTTTTCTCCGGCACCCTTTCTTCAGATTCCACCGTGTATAACGCCACCAAAGATGTTAAGGAAAAAATCGGCCAGCTCCTTATCCTTGAAGGAAAAAAACAGCAACCCATTGAAGCGGCCGGCCCCGGAGATATTGTTGCCATAGCCAAGCTTAAAGAGACCGTCACGGGGGATACGCTTTGTTCTGCCGGTGATCCCATCATCTACAAACCCACCGAAGGATTGCCCTCGGTGATATCGTACGCGGTGGAGGCGAAGGTCAAAGGGAGTGAGGATAAGGTCTTCAGTTCATTTGCCAAGCTTCTCGAAGAGGATCCAACACTCAAACTGGCTCGGGATCAATCCACCGGGGAAGTCATCCTTTCCGGTACGGGACAGATCCACCTGGAGATTGCATGCGAAAAACTGAATCGGAAATTTGGTGTGGAAGTAAACCTGAATCCGGTCAAAGTACCTTACCGGGAGACGATCAAAAAATCTGTTAAAGGGGTCGTTTACCGTCACAAGAAACAATCGGGCGGCAGAGGGCAGTTTGCGGAAGTCCATTTCGATGTCACCCCGCTGAAACTGGACTCCGGCTTTGAGTTCATGGAGGATCTGAGCGGCATGAACGTTCCCCGAAATTTTGTACCCGCCGTGGAAAAAGGTCTTGTGGAATCCCTCGACAGTGGTGCGGTTGCCGGTTACCCGGTTGTGGACCTGAAGGTTCGGTTTTACGATGGCAAGGCACATGACGTGGACTCCTCGGAAATGGCGTTCAAAATAGCCGCCAGGATGTGCCTTAAGAAAGCCATGCAAGAGGCCAATCCCATCCTGCTTGAACCCATCATGAAAATGGAAATCACCGTTCCCGAGGAAGTCATGGGCGATGTCATGGGTGATCTGAACGGACGTCGCGGCAAGGTTATGGGTATGGACTCAGAAGGAAAATACCAGGTCATCAAAGCCCAGGTTCCCATGTCCGAAGTCCTGAGATATGCTTTGGACCTCAACTCCATTACCGGCGGCCGGGGAACATTTTTAATGGAGCATTCTCATTACGAAGAACTGCCGGCCCAGCTGGCGGAAAAAGTCATTGCCGCAACGAAGGTTGAAGAGTAAAAGGCACCCTAATGGAACATGAGATCAGGGCAGGCGTTCTCACTATCAGCACCAAAGGGGCGGCAGGTCTCAGGGATGATGAAAGCGGGGAAGCGGTCCGGCGCATGCTGGAAGACCAGGGGATTGCGGTGGTTCGACGACACATCATTCCGGATCAGCTTCAAGAAATCGCAGATACCCTCATGGCCTGGGTAGACGAAGAAAACCTGCCCCTCATCGTTACATCGGGAGGCACCGGTCTGAGTCCAAACGATGTGACCCCCCAGGCCATGGAAACGGTAATCGATTACCCGGTGCCCGGTATGGCCGAGGCCATGCGTGCTGAAAGCCTGAAAAAGACCCCCCATGCCATGATTTCCAGGGCCATGGTCGGTGTTCGGAAAGCATCTCTGATCATTAACCTTCCGGGAAGTCCAAAAGGCGCCGCCGAAAACCTTTCGGTGGTTTTACCGGCCCTGGGTCACAGTCTTGCAAAATTGGGCGGCGATACCTCGGATTGCGCATCCCAATAATGTGTCACGCGGCAGCGTGATGAACAATTCTTTTGCAGAGAATTTCGGGGGAAAGTTCAATTGAGAGGGCCAGTGCATTTTCTGGTTCTTCCAAGATGTTCAGCTGACTATCCAGCAAATCAGGGGACATAAAGTGTTTCCCGCGCTGTAACAAACGCCGGTGCAGCCTATTCCGCGTTCCCTTGAGGTGCACCAGAAGAACCGGGAAAAATGCATCACCGAAAAGAACCTGTCGATAGCGCTCCTTAAGGGCGGAACAGGCCACCACACCGCCCCCCTGCCCGGCCATTTTTTCCATTTCTTCCGCCACCCGTTTTAGCCAGGGACCTCTGTCATCATCCGTCAGGGGAAGGCCTCTATTCATCTTTGAAATATTGGCCTGTGAATGAAAATCATCTCCATCGAGAAAGGGGACCTGAAGCGCACGGGCCACCGCTAGGCCGATCGTGGTCTTACCGCACCCTGAAACCCCCATGATTAGGATGACCATCGAAAGAGTATCCCCCCCCTCATCTGCCTCCTTTTCGAACACCCACTTACGTTTCCTGCACCGAAGGATACCGAAGTGTATTTTTTTGAGGCGATTGTTTCTCGAAATTATGCCATTTTTGCATAAAAGTATATTGAATATTCTTTATCAATCTGTAAGATTGCACAAGAATGGAACCGTTATCAAAAACCTCAAGAGGACGGTCAATGAGCCATCAGGACGCTTTTTCAAAAAAACTAACGGATATTCTCAATTACGGTTCCTTGAACCTGGCCATGGGCCTAGGGTACAGGGCTCGGCTCTTCGATATCATGGACACCTTGGACACCCCGCAACCGGTTTCCACAATTTCGAAAAAGGCGGGGTTGAACGAACGCTATGTGCTGGAGTGGCTTGGCATCATGGTGACGGGGGGTATTGTGGACCTTTTCAAAGATCAGGACGGGCAAGACCTATTCCGGTTGCCGAAAGCCCATGCCGATTTGATCACCAGGCGTGCCGAAAACAACAACATGGGGATCTATACGCAGGAAATCCCGCTCCTCACCGCCACCGTATTTGATGCGGTTGAGAGCGGGTTCAAGACGGGTAACGGCATTCCCTATGAAATGTACCCTGGATTTCATCGTTTCATGACGGAGTTGGCCGATGCCAAACACCATCAGGTTCTGGTCAGCCGGTTTCTGCCATCGGTTGAAAACGGTGAAATGGTCGGAAAACTGAAAAACGGCATCTCTGTTTGTGATATGGGCTGCGCTGAAGGGGTGGCGTTGATACTGATGGCCGAGGCTTTTCCGAAAAGCCGTTTCCTGGGCATCGACATCTCGGAGAACGTCATTGAAAAAGCAACATTCACTGCAAAAGAAAAAAATCTTCAAAACATTATCTTTCAACAAACGGATTCTGCTGCGTTGAAAGAAGACAGGGAACTTCGTGGGTCGCTGGATTATGTTACCGCTTTCGATGCCATTCACGACCAAACAAGACCCGTGGAAGCCCTTGAAGGAATTCACGCAATTCTGAAGGAGGGGGGCGTATTTTCCATGGTGGACATTGCCGCCGGCAGCGATCTAAGCAAAAACATGGATCATCCCATGGGTATGTTTCTCTATACGGTCAGTCTCATGCACTGTATGCCTGTTGGCCTGGCGGACGGGGGGATGGGGCTTGGCATGATGTGGGGACAGGAGAAGGCCGTTAGGATGCTGCAAAACGCCGGGTTTTCGCACGTAACGGTTGAGGAGATACCGGAAGATCCGTTCAACCTTCATTTCTTTTGCAAAAAACAGGGTTGATCAGGATCAACACAGGTTTTCCGCATCTGTTTTTTTCCAAAAACGTGCAAGCGCCTCTTTTGTCGAAAAAGGCATCAAGCACAAATAGTACGTCCCCGATCCCCCTTGAGTTCCCTCATAAACCGGTCGCGAATGTAGACCGATGACAGAGGGATCGGTTTCAAAGCGGGACTGCCGGGGGCCACCCGGATCACGATGATATGGGGGCCGGGGTTTTGTCGAGCACGCGCCAGCGCGTCAGCCATATCCGCCACGCCCACTTCCATGACACTGGATACGCCGGCACCTCGGTCCATAACCGCCAAATCGGTCTTGCCGCCGGTGTGGGTCGGCTGGTCGCCGGTGGAGCCATAAGCGCCGTTATCCACAATGAGCAGGGTGTAGTTCTCCGGCCCGAAGTCGGCGATGGTGGACAGGGTTCCCAGGTTCATCAACACGCTGCCGTCGCCATCGATCACCCATACACGGCGGTGGGTGCCCAGACTCACCCCTAAGCCGATAGACGAAGCCATACCCATGCTCAGACATCTCACTTGGATGGGAAATTTTTTTTCAAGTATGGTTACCCGTTGCGGAAGGGGTTTCCGACGCCGGGACACAAGGACTAAATTCACGAAGAATAGAGACATCCTTAAATAATTAAAATAAAAGACGGAAAATCATTTTTTCGTTCAGAAACAGCCCGTAGGAAATTTCATCTTGATGAGAAGGCTGCTGACTGGTTATATTGGTAAATGATTGGAATGTTTATAGCCGACTTTGATAAGCGGCTTGAATTAACAACAACTTTAGCTATCCATACAGTAAAAAAAGTGAAACAATAGCAAAGAAGTGTGGTTATCAGAATGATGAAAAATTATTTAAATATCTAAGGATGTCCCCATAGTTGCATTGTGAAGCGCTTTAAAGGAGAAAGGATGAGGCAACTATTTAATTTTATTGCATCCCGGCTGGGGCAGAACGCCGACAACCTGGAGGAATCGAGAAGAAGACGGCTTTTTGCCATCTTTGCGATGTCTATCATCCTTGGCATAGTGGTCCTGGGAATACGGCAACTATCGCATGGGTTTTTCGGTTGCGGTACAGGGTTATGCAAGCCTGTGGGCGCTTGCGTTCCCACCCTACGCCTTCTTCCTCATGGGTAAAAGGGAGGGACTGGCATGGACGGTTCTGTTGGCAATTCTGATGACCCTGCTTTTTGTGAATCCTTACAGTATGTTACCCGCTTATCAATATCCTCCTCAGTTTATCTCTCGCCATCTTTTGACGTACATTATGATATCGATTTTGATATATAACTACGAGTCCGTACGTGTGCGGTATCTCGCCGCAATAAGGGCGGAAGGAGCAAAACTACTGCGGGAAAAAGAGCGCATAGAGGAAATCGTGACGGCTCGGACATTTGAAATCAAGGAGAAAAGCCGTAAGCTGGAAGACAGGGAACGGCGTTACCGCCTTCTTGCGGATAATGTAACTGATTTGATGTTGAATATTTATGTTTTAGGGCATATAATAGGCCCGTCATACAGGGACTTAGGGACTTATTTAATACCCTATAGGAGGGGCATATGTTACAGGCGAAATTTAGTGTTGAAGAAACACACGCTCATTTTTTGAACAATTACAGGGAATATGGATTCAAAGATAAAAGCGCCATGCTCAGAGCCGCCATAAGCCATTTCAAAAAAGAATTTGAACTAAAACGTCTCAAAGAATCCGCTGATCTATACTCGGACATTTATTTTGAAGATAAAGACTTAAAAGAGTTGACCGAAACGACAGCAACCGGGTGGCCGGAATGAAAAAGCTGAAAAGGAAACCATAATGGAAAAGCGGGGATTTCTTGAAAAACTATATCAGGGTGAATTCGATAAAGCGCTTTTCATGTCATGCTCTGAATCAAAAATTTCTGATAAGGGCCGCGCTATTCTAAGCGCATATGTTGATTTAACGAAAAAATATTCACCCCTGGAGCTCGAAAAAAAGGGAGAACTGCCCGAGGAATTGTGGGAAGGATTAAAAAAGACGGATATGTTCGCCCTTACCATTCCTGAATCTTATGGCGGCAGCGGTCTGAACCTTTCCGATTATCTGGGTATCATTGAAGCCGCTGCAGCCGTTGACATGGCGCTCGCCATCATTCCCCTTGCCCATCATTCCATTGGACTCAAAGGCATTATTCTTTACGGCTCGGAAGAGCAGAAAAAGAAGTACCTTCCTCCTGCCGCTTCAGGAGAAATGATATTCGCTTATGCGCTGACGGAACCTGTCACAGGCTCCGACGCCAAGCACATAAAGACCTTCGCGGAAAGGTCCGAAGACGGCAGTCATTATATTTTAAACGGCACCAAAACCTATATCACAAACGGTGGGTATGCGGGTGGAATGACGGTTTTTGCCCAGATGGATAAGAGCACTCCCGGCTTCATGGGGGCTTTTATCGTCGAAACCGGCTGGGAAGGTGTCGAAATAGGAAACGACATGCCCAAAATGGGACTCACCGTGAGTTCCACCACAATGGTTAAATTTAAGAATGTGAAGGTCCCTTCTGAAAATCTCATGGGACAACCCGGTGACGGTTTCAAAATAGCCATGGCCATTCTAAACTATGGCAGGCTGGGCCTTGCTGCGGCATCAAACGGTTTGATGGAGCAGTCCGCCAAAGAGATGCTTGAAAGGGCCAATAAGCGCACGCAGTTCGGTGTTCCCATCTCCGAATTTGAGTTGGTACAGGAAAAGATCGTGAAAGCCCATGTTAACGCCTTTTTATCGAAGGCCATAACGGCGTTTACAGCAGGCATGCTTGAAAAGGATCCGTTGGTGCGTGTTGCCATTGAAAGCTCCCACGCCAAGCTTTTCAGTACCACAAGTGCCTGGAATGTTCTTTATGATGCACTTCAAACCCATGGTGGATCGGGTTACCTCAAAACACTGCCCTATGAAAAAAGGCTCAGGGATTTTAGAGTCACAACGGTGTTTGAAGGGACGACCGAGATCCATACCATATATCCGCCGCTTTTTCTGATAAGAAGCATGACAAAAGGTTCAAAACGGTACGGAAGTCATTGGGTGCGTATCATTAAATCGACATTCAAACTTCTTAAGAAGCTCTCCATGAATCGAAGATATCATAATCCCGTGCTGGAAAAGGCCAGGAAAAAGGCATCTCAAAGAATTCGGAAGGTGAGGTTCATGCTTTTGGCGGGGATGATGTATTATGGCGGGAGTGTGTTCAAGCGTGAATTTTATCTGAGAAGGGTAACGGATTTAAGCGTTCAAGCATTCATATTGATCAGTTCCATTGCGTTCATTGATAAAACACGGCAGGAGGGTCTTGATATTCATGAATACCTGGAATACCTGAACTTTCTTGAGTACTATCTGGCTGAAATTCAATCGCCTGGGTGTCGTGCTTCGCGGGTACGACCGGATTTGAAAGAGAAACTCCACCATAAAGTTTTTAAGACGTTGAATTCTAGATGATCCGGTTTTGAATAATATTGAAGTCTCCCTTTTTCATGAAAATCCGTCAACCCCCTGACACCATTAGCAGTCAATATCAAAACAACCCATCCTGTTTTCCATCATTATCATGCGCCTTTTCACCCGGTTCAAAATTTATCCTTCCTGCAAATAATTGAAACAACTTAACCTCTTCAGTTTCTCCATGTTTTCTCAAGGGATAGCGCCCTAAAACGGTATTATTTTTGCATATCCTTCAGATCCAAAAGTGTAACACCATTTCCCAATCGGTAATTGATGAGAAGTAAGAAAAACTTGAACAGAGGTCTCCATAATGGAAAGCAGAACCACCAAGCAATCACGTTTCGGCATATCTTTTAGAACTTCCGTTATCAGCGGCCTGACGGTCTTTATCCTGTTGCTGATCAGCAGCGTCATATTCCTTAAGCTCGAATCGGGTTTGGTCGACTACCTGATCGGTGAGCATATTCAGAGTGTGGAATCCAACATTGACGAACAGGCCAAGAATCAGAAAGCGCGCCTGAGCGAAGGCATGAAAGTGAACGCCGGAATCTGTGGCGGCATCGCTTCAAATTTTCTTTACAATTTTGATGAAGAAGGCCTTGCCAAGGCGTTGTCTCCCTATATGAAACTGCCGTCTATCCGTGCCATAAGGGTCTTGGACAATAAAGAGAAACCTTTCCTGGCCATTTGGAAAGCACCGGAAATAAAAACAGGCAAGGACTTACCAGGCAGTTTGAAATTGAATATGGATTTGGCGTGGGGCGTGGATTCAGTTTACGAAAAGGAAAAAATAGGACAGGTACGCATCTTTTTTACTGACGCCCTGCTCAACGCGGAGATTCAAAAGAGCAAAAATGAGATGAAAAAAGAGATCACTGCCTTTAAATCCACAGGAGACAAGAGCTTTCGTGAAGCCCTGATCGGACAGATCGGCGTCACCCTCGGAGTGGTTCTGGCCCTGGTTATTACCATCAGCCTGTGTCTTAAGATTATTGCCATTAAGCCGTTAAATCGCATCATCAAAGGGTTGCAGGAGGCCGCTGAGCAAGTGGCTGCAGCCTCCACCGAAGTTTCTTCTTTCAGTCAGGACATGGCACAAGGGGCTTCCGAACAAGCCTCGGGAATTGAGGAGACGAGTGCAACATTGGAAGAGATTTCATCCATGACCCAAAAAAACGCCGAAAACGCATCTCAGGTCAATCAAATCATGACTGAGGAATCCGCTGAGAATTTCAATAAAATCAAAGCGCAAATGGATAAGATGAAAACGGCCATTACATCTACCGTGGAATCGAGTCAGGAAACGGCAAAAATCATCAAGACTATTGATGAGATTGCATTCCAAACCAATCTGCTGGCATTAAATGCAGCGGTGGAAGCCGCCAGGGCCGGGGAAGCGGGCGCCGGGTTTGCCGTGGTTGCGGATGAAGTCAGAAATCTGGCCATGAGAGCTGCTGAAGCCGCAAAAACCACAAGCGAGCTCATTGAAAATTCGGGTGGGAAGATTGAGGAGACCAGCCATCTGAACGCCCAGATGGTGGAGGTCATGGACCAGAACAGTTCCATCGCAGAGAGGGTCACGGTCTTGGTGGGGGAAATCGCCGCCGCGTCTCAGGAGCAGGCCCAAGGCATTGAGCAAGTGAATTTGTCCGTCACGGAAATGGAAAGGGTCACCCAGAGCAGTGCGGCCGGTTCTGAACAATCCGCTTCCGCTTCCGAGGAGATGAGTGCCCAGGCTCAAGAAATGCAGGCCTTTGTGGGCGATCTTGCCGCTATCGTGGGAGGTGCGGGAAAAGGTATTTCCAAAGATAAAAATAGGCATTTCACGGAAGAGGCATATTCGGAGAAAGGAGAAAGGATCGACTCCGCAATTGCAATTGCGGCACCAAAACCCCGGGCATAAAAAGGGTGATGCCTGGAACATGTAAACCCAAAATTTTTGAAATGGAGGATGATGATGAAGAAAAAGTTTAAGGGAATTTCTAAACAGATCCGCTTAGGAAAACTGCCGGTCATGGTGGCCGTAGCAATTGCCTCGCTGATGCTCTTGGCTTTGCCGGTGGGAGCATCGGACATGAAGGCAAGCCTGGCAAAAATGCCTGTTTATGCGGTAACCGCGGATAAGGGTGTCCTCGTAGACCTGACGAAAGCCATGGCAAAAACATCGGGTAAGGCTATCGAAATTCAGGTGGTCCCCTTTAACAAGTCAATGCATGACCTAATGGACGGAAAAGCGGATTTTCACATGCCGCTTATTAAGCCTGAAAATGTCGACGAAGCCAAATTGAACTATGCAAATTCAAAAGAAACAATTTTTCATGTAAATTTTGTGCTCTACACCAACAAGAACAAACCCATCGACAAAAGTAAGCTGAAAGACTATCGGATCGAAACAGACCTAGCACATGTGGGCTATTTCGATTTTCCCGTCAAGGGTTCCACCCGAATCGACAGCAGCCTCAAGAAGGTGAATGCGGGGAGAATCGACGGCTTCATATTTGCGGATTTCGCCTCAGACCCCATCGTCAAGAAAGAAGGGATGAAAAACATACACCGGGAGCTGTACAAGGTCTTTGACGTGAAGATCATTTTGCCGAAGGGGGAAAAGGGGAAAGCGACAGACGCTTTTCTTACGGAAACCATTGAAAAAATGCGAGCCGACGGCTCTTTTGACAAAATCATGTCACCCATTGATCAGCCCTATAACGATTGGCAGCCTTGATCTACTTTTTGCGTAGCATAGCAGAGTCTATGACGGATAGTGCATCATAGGCTCTGTTTGTTACAATAATGATGGTGATTTTATATGACAGCTGCATTCAAATCCACTTCTCCGGAAACGCCCTTCCAGTCCTCGATTGACCTGCTATCCATCAAATCCACTACATTTTTTGAACAATTACAGGGAGTACGGGTTCAGAGACAAAAGCGCCATGCTCAGAGCCGCCATAAGTCATTTCAAAAAAGAATTCGAACTTAAACGGCTCAAAGAATCAGCTGTTCTATATTCGGAGATTTATTCCGAAGATAAAGACTTATCTGACTTATCTTACATTTTTACCAGCGTCCCGCTTCCATGTTCTTATGGACGGTCTATTGATGAGCTGTATATTCGTCCAGCAACCTGCGAATCATTTTTTGATACTGCGTATTATACTTTTTTGCTTCTTTTTTAAAAAAATCAACGCTCGCTTTGCTCAGGGAAATCGTGACTTTGACTGTCTCATCTTTCAATGCAAGCTCTTCTGGGGAAGGAAGGAAGTCGGAAATCACCCTCACTTTTCCCATAGGCTCATCCGTGTATTTCATTTTCGCTTTCATATATCTTTTTCCCTTTCCGCCAATACCCGGCGCCAATGATTCTGATTTTGTCATTTCGATAGGTAAATCTCACGGTTAGAATTCCATCCGTAACCTTACCAAGGCAATAATATCGGTTTTCATCCAGGCTGTGTTCCAGATCTTCCAGAATAATACGTTGCTGATCGAGGAACGCAAGCTGTGCTAAAGCAAATAAAACGCCGTGTTTTTCTTGGTTTATCAAATCCTTGGTGGAATCCCACTCAAAATCAGATCGTTTTGTCATATGAATATGATACGGCGGGTAAACATATTTGTCAATATTATTGAATGGCTATTTATATGGGTTTTTTGTCCAATTGGTTATCAAGTCTACGTTTGACCTTTGACAATTTTTAACAAGTGTCAAACGTAGACTTGACCCCCAATCTATAAACTGAAGAACGTCCCCTATTTCCATAAATCCGTGGCCATATTCCGCAGAACAGTGTGACATTGGGCAA
>CAYPQJ010000032.1:0-29234 GCA_964412835.1 uncultured Desulfobacteraceae bacterium
GACATCCCCGAGGATTGCACAACGGCCATTGTCATGGTGCACGAGATGGATTATACCCTCATGAAAACAGCCCCCGCCTATGGAGAGAACGCCGCTACGGGGAGGGGGTATTCCGTGATGGCCCATGTGGCGTCATCCGTGGCCCATTTTCTTCGTGATTTAGGCTACAAAGCCATTCCGTCGGGGAACGATACCGCCTTGAGTATTCCGTTGGCCATTGATGCGGGCCTCGGAGAAATCGGGCGCAACGGTCTCTTAATTACCCCCCGATTCGGTCCGAGGGTCAGAATCAGCAAGGTGTTCACCAATCTCCAGCTGATTCCGGATAAGCCCATCCGGATCGGTGTTCGGCAAATGTGCGACGTCTGTGGCAAGTGCGCCAAAGCCTGCCCGGGGAACGCCATTTCCGCGGGAAACCCCACCGATGAGGGTCTCACCCTGTCTAACAATCATGGAATCTACAAATGGTATATCAATCCGGAAAAATGCTTCCGGTTCTGGGTCCGCAACGGAGGCGACTGTGCCAACTGCATCAGGGTGTGTGTGTTCAACAAACCGGATACGTCCCTTCACAGCTTTGTCAGATGGCATGTGAAAAACCTTCCACAATTCGACAACATCTATCTGAAAATGGATGATGTTTTCGGCTATGGAAAACAACTCAAGATGCGCGAGATCTGGAAATAGTCAAATGACACGGGGGTGTAATGGCAGTGAAAACAGAGATCCCTACCCTTTGCAGGATGTGCGACCATGGATGCGGTATTCTGGTGACCGTGGAAGATGGAAAACCTGTCCATGTCCGCGGCAATCCGGCCCATCCCTTCAACAAGGGCTGGATATGCGTCAAGGGTAAATCCTGCCTTGATTACTTTTATTCACCCAGGCGTCTTAAGACCCCGCTGATTCGTAAGAATGGTCGACTCATGGAGGCCACGTGGGATGACGCCCTGGGTTATACCGCCGACCGGCTGCAGGGACTGAAGGAAAAATGGGGACCTCAGGCCCTGAGCATCTATTATGGGGAAGGGGTGGGGCACCAGGAAATCCGGTTTTACATGAAGCGGTTTGCCAATATTTTTGGCACGCCCAATTTCATGAGTGTGGGTTCCATCTGCAATGCCGCCCGAACCCTGGGGGAGGTACTCACCTTCGGGGGCATCACCAAGCCGGACATGGCCCATTCTCGATTCATTATCATCTGGGGGGCCAATCCCCTGGTTTCCCATGAACCGGTTCCGCCTAAAATCATCAGGCGCTTCGAGAAAACCAATACGCGCCTGGTGGTGATCGATCCCCGTAATACCGAGACGGCACAAAGAGCGGATGTGCATCTCGCCATTCGCCCGGGAACCGATGAAATCCTGGCTTTGAACATGCTTCACGTGATCTTGAGCGAAGAACTTTGGGACCGGGCATTTACCGATACGTGGGTGGAAGGATTCAAAGAACTGAGGAGAGAAATTACAAAACCCCGTTTTTCGCCGGAAAATGGAATGGATTTTACGGGTATGGCGCCTGGAACGGTCAGAGCAGTGGCCCGTGACTATGCCAAGACAAGGCCCGCCGGAATTTTTACGGGAAACGGTCTGGAGCATCATCCATCCGGCGTGAATACCACGCGGCTTCTAGCTGTTTTGAAGGCCATTACGGGAAATCTGGACGTTCCGGGCGGGGATTTGTTCACGCCAAAACCGAAAATCAGGGATATCACCGCACCCCTGCCCTCACCAACAATCCCTGCTTTGGGCGCCGAGCGGTTCCCCGTGTTCTGCGGGGCCCGGGGGGAAGGCCATGCCCTTTGTATCCCCGAGGCCATTCTGGATGAAAAACCCTACCCCATTAAAGGGATGACCCTCACGGGTGGAAACCCCACCCTTCAGTGGCCCGACAGCAACCGCACGGCACAAGCCCTGAAAAAGCTGGAATTTCTCCTGGTCGTTGATGTGGTGTCGTCTCCCGACAGCCATTATGCGGATGTGGTGCTGCCGGCCTGCACATTTTTGGAGCGCGATGAACACCGGATTAATGTTTATCTGAACCTGCCCCACATAACCCTGAGACAGGCCGTTACGGAACCCCTGTACGGTCTCCCCGATCAGATGATCTGGATGAAACTGGCTCACGCCATGGGGTACGGCGAGCATTTCCCATGGAGGACCTGCAAAGAAGGCATCGACGAACTTTTATTTGATGTGGGGGTATCCTATGAAAGCCTCGTTGCCCAAGGCGGCGTTCACGAATATGCACAAAGGACATACCGGCAGTACGAAAAAAACGGATTCAACACGCCTTCGGGGAAAGTGGAAATTTTCTCAGGGCGCCTCAAAAAAATGGGGTATGATCCGTCCCCGATTCGGCCGAGGGTGAAACAGAACTTGACGGATGTGGCAGAATCCGATCCGCTGGTGTTGACCACAGGTGGGAACCTGCTTGCCTATACCCACTGGCAGTACCGGTACATTCCCGGACTCAGGAAAAGGGCGCCCGAACCGTTCCTGGAAATCCACCCCGACACCGCCTCGGCATGGGGTGTTTCCGATTCCGACCGGGTGGAAGTGACGACGGAAACCGGAACCATAAGAATCAACGCCCGGGTGAGCCAAACCATTCGTCCGGGGACCCTGCACATGGCACAGGGCTGGGAGAGCAGCAATGCCAACCGGTTGACGTCGGTTACGAATTCGGACCCCATTTCCGGTTTCCCGAACCTGAAATCCTTAGGATGCCGGATCAGGAAATTGTAGCGGTTTGATCCTGAACGACGTTAACGATTCAATTCGGCTCTGACGGCCGGACCGATTTTATTCGACAAATAGGGCTTCTTCACGTAGGCGCCGGCCCCCAATCGCTGGGCCTTCCTGATACGATATGATTCGGAAAAGCCGCTTGCGATGATACATTTCTGGCCGGGACGGAATTGGATGATCTTTCGATAGGTCTCAAGTCCATCCATTCCGGGATCCATGATCATATCCAGGACGATCAGGTCCACCGGATGGATTTTCACATATTCTACGGCCTCCTCGCCACTGGCGACCCATGTGACGGAATACCCCAGTTCCTTCAGCATTCCCGTGGCGATGACCCGCTGCTCTTCCACGTCGTCAACAACGAGGATGGACTCCCCCGGCTCATGGCTTCCTGGAAATAAGGCCTGTAAGAATAATCCTTGCCCACAAAGCTTCCCCCTGAAAGCCGGTTGCTCGATGCAATGGTCAAGCCGCTTTGGTCCATCAAATAGCATACACTGGCTTGCGTACCCTCTTTAAACTGATCCAGAATGTCGTTGGTACGGTTTAGAATATCGCCTTCAGGGGTTTCCAGTGCCATTCGTATCGCTTCAAGTTTTGAAAGAACATCCGCAATTTTTGCATAGTCGGTGATGTATTGTGATATGAATCTGTTAGTGGTGTGTACGTGTGCAAAAGAATCCCGCTTGGCCGAATCAAAGAAGGCATCGCGCAGGGAATTGTAGTAAAAATAACCGCCGAAAACCGCAGAAAAAAATGCCAGTAAGGACAGAACAACTAAAATGAATCGGAGCTTCATTCCTTCAACCTCCGGGGAAAATCGTGTGTTTCAGATCGTGAAAAGGTGTGGTTTCTGGATGCCGGATAGAGGGGCATGGGTGGTGGGTGTCCCTTCATTTTTGATGTAAAACCATAAACGAATGTTTTGATTAAAGTCAACTGACACTTTTCCCTGACCATCAGGTCGAATATTTTATCATCTGCAAGGCGTTTGTTGAAGTCATTTTATGTTGGCTTTTGTTTTTAAGTGTCATACCATAAAATTTTTCATACAACCTCTTCTTGAAACACGGACAAAAAGACCCATTTTCGCATCAAATGAAACCACCTGAACTCTGTATAAAGCGGTATTATACGTCCGAAATAAGCGACAGGAAAGGGGCGTATGCCCTGCTTGGGGAAGAGAAAAATTGTATTGAAAGGCGCATCGAAAATATGGGCTTTACCCTCAGGCTCGGGCGACATGAGGATATCTGGAACATCCATGAAAGAACCTGTGAGAGTTTTTCCAAGGAGGCCGCTCAGGGAATCAGTATTTACGATTTGTATCGCTTTATTCATCACGGCTATCCGGCGCTTGTCCTTGACGGGGATGGGAAGGTTCTCGCCTATGACCTGTCCATATCCTACCAGGACCCGGAGAAAACATCCTATGAGGTGGCCGTTGCGGTGGACCGGAAACTTTCCGGTCATCGACTGGGCGCCCTTCTTTCTACATACGGTGCCATCTTGGGTTGGGAACGGGGCAGCCGGGTCCGAAAATCCAGCGTCCATCCTTTAAACGTTCCTTCCGTAAAAAACCTGTTGAATTATGCCGGTTTTTATGCGGCGGATTTCATCCCGGACTTCCTGGGTCAAATGGGTCCCCGGCTGGTCCTGTCACTGCGGTTGACCCTGAACAACATCCTGAATCAAGAAGTGTCCATGGGTGCCGTGAAACAATTTGTAAACACGGAAAAACAAAACACCGCATACCGTTTGATCAGGTGCAGCGCCTTTGGTGAAATAGAACAAATGTACCGTGAAACCCGGTTTCGAATCATGGCACTTATTCCGGAAAGCGTATTTGATGATGAACCCCTTTTCCTGGCAACGCCTTTAACAACTCATATGCCGGCGTAGAATAAGGATTATTTTCCGATTTATTCCACAGGTTCTCAAAAACCCCTTCACCTGTAGGCGGCGTTGATTTCCCATTAAAAGTTGACATTTTTAAATCGATCTGATCAAACATGGAGACGATTTCAAACCCGGAACAACTCCGGAACTCCAGGGGGAAGAAGAAATGACCACGAATGAAGCCAGAAAGATCGGCGTATTCGGTGCTTCAGCCATTGTTGCGGGGAACATGATGGGTTCGGGTATCGCGCTGCTCCCTTCAAATCTCGCCAAAATCGGTTCCATCTCCATCTTTGCCTGGGGGATCGTCGGCTTCGGGGCCCTGGCCCTGGCATTTGTCTATGCGCGGCTCGGTACGGAAAACCCTCAGGCGGGCGGCCCTGTGGCCTATGCCGGTGAGGTTTCGCCGATTCTCGGGTTCCAGACGGGGGTACTCTATTTTCATGCCAACTGGATCGGCAACCTGGCCATCGCCATCACCGGCGTGGCTTACCTATCCGTCTTTTTTCCCACCCTGACCCAACCTGTTCCGGCGGGGATCGCCACCATCGCCATAATCTGGTTTTTTACGGGCGTCAATCTCCTGGAAGCGAGCTGGATCGGGCGTCTGGTTTCCATTGGCGTTATACTTCTTCTGATTCCGGTTATTCTCACGGGAACCTACGGATGGATGTTTTTTGAGACCAGCCAGTTCAAGGCCAACTGGATTGTCGGCGGCGGGTCGTCATCGGGAGCGGTTATGGCCGCGATCCTGCTTTGCATCTGGAGTTTTATCGGGGTTGAAAGTGCCTCCGTGGGCGCGGGGGTGGTAAAGAATCCCAGAAGGACCATTCCCCTGTCCACCATGATCGGCACCTGCGTGGCGGGTCTGGTCTACGTGTTGAGCTGCACGGCCATATCGGGCATGTTTCCTGCGGCCGACGTGGCCAGATCCGGCGCGCCCTTTTCATTGGCAGCCGGGCACATGTTCGGGGCCTGGGCACCTAAACCGGTTTCAGCCGTGGTGGCCTTTGCATGCCTGTGTTCCCTTGGATCCTGGATGCTGCTGGTCTCCCAGGCCGGTGCCCGGGCATCCAGGGACGGGACTCTTCCCAATATTTTCGGCAAAACCAACAAAAAGGGCATTCCGGCAACCGGCATTATCATAACATCCCTGTTCATGACGGTCCTCATGGGGATCCTCATGTTCATTTCAAAGGGGGGCAATACCCAGGAGATTTTTGGTCACATCGCCAGCATCGCTGTCCTCTTGACCCTGCCGCCTTACCTCTATTCCGCGCTGAATCTCCTCAGCCTTCACGGTTTCAGAGACCGGCGGGGCGTCGTGCCCATTACGGCTTCGGTTCTGGCCTGCGCGTTCTGTTTCGTGGCCTTTTCCGGCGCAACCCGGGCCTACCTGGCGGCGGCGGTGATTGTTATGCTGGGGGTTTTCATCTTCTATGTGGGGAAGGATCGCACGGAGTTCAAACGCAAGATGGCTGAAAGTACAAAGCACCAGTCTGGGGGAGCTGCATAAATGAATGTCGGAACTTTCCGATTGGTTTTTTGGGTATCCCTCATGGTGGCGGTGTTTGCGATGCCGGCCCGGGCGGAAGAGGTCCCTGACCGGGCTATGCGGGATGAAATCAGAGCGCTTAAACAGATGGTACTGGAACTCCGGAAACGGATACAGCAGTTGGAGGCGGACCGGGTGAAACCCAGAGGAACGGAGACCACAGCCAAAATGACCCCCAAAGCGTTCGAACGCGCGGGGGAGAAAACGGCAAAGGCCCCCGAGCTTGAAGAAATCATTTTGGTTCGGCCGTCCTCGGTCAAAGGCCAAAAAACAGCCAAAGCGACCCCCATACCGGGATATGAAAAGCCCCAAAAGCTCGGCGCCAAGCCCCCGGCGCCCCTTGACATGGGGGGACACGAGGTCCGGGTGGGTATCTCCGGAGCCATCCAGGCGGATGTGATCCATGATTTCAATGCCCTGGGATTGAAGCCCGGTGATGGCCAGGCGCGGGAGTTCATTACCGCCAATATCCCCGTGGGGGGACCTGCCGCCGACATTACCAACCGCACCACTTTCAGCCCCAACCAGACGTATCTCACCGGCTGGGCGGAAACCGATACGCCGTGGGGGCCTTTCAGGGTTTATGCAGATGTTAACCTCATGGGCTCCACCACGGAAGCGCAATTTCAGGTCTATAAGGCTTACGGCCAATGGGGTTGGCTCAAGGCGGGTCTCGATTATACCCTTTGGATCAACCAGGCCGCCATCCCGAGCACCCTTGATTTCGAAGGCCCCAATGCCGCTCCGGAAAATCGGTTTACCCAGGCAAGTCTGAAAATTCCTTTACGTCCGGGTGCGGAGAAACGGCAACTTTTTTTTACCATAGGCGCGGAGGACGCGCAGGCGGACATGACCCTGCCCGCGGGTGTCAACCCGGTTGATCAGTTTCCGGCGGTCATTGGAAAATTTTCTTATGAGCCCGATTGGGCCCGTATTGAGCTGGCCGGGCTATACCGTCGTCTCAAAGCCGAGGGCGTAGGCTACGATCAGTCCATAGACGGTTGGGGTGTGGCGTTCAGCGGGAGCGTCGACACCTGGGGGAACGACAACGTCATCTGGGGCCTGGAGTATGGGGACGCCCTCGGGGCCTACATTCAGGATACATCGGGTCTGGGGCTGGATGCGGCACCCGTATCCGCCACTGACTCATCCCTCAGGGCTATTCCGGCTTTCGGCGCGTGGGGGGCCTATCAGCACTGGTGGAGCAAATCCCTCCGGTCGTCGGCCACCTACGGTATTGTGCGCCTGGACAGCGATTTCGACCTGTCGCCCAATCCTGCCGGTACGGGAACCTATAAACAAACCCAATACGCGTCCATGAACCTGGTCTGGAGCCCCTGGCCTCCCTTTGACGTGGGCCTGGAATACATGTTCGGCCACCGCACCGTTACCAACAGCACGGCAGTGGAAGGCAGCACCGCCGGGCAGAACCACCGTGTTCAATTTACCATGCGGTGGAATTTTGACTGGGAGCGATAATCAGTAGTGTATGGATCCTATAATCCTGACCGTCGCATTTGGCATGGGGTACCTGGTGTACCTTCTGGGACTGCCGCCACTGGTCGGTTTTCTACTGGCCGGTCTTGGGCTCAGCGCTTTTGGCTTTACGACTACCCCGCTTCTTGAGACCGGTTCGGATGTGGGCGTTACCCTCCTCTTGTTTACCATCGGTTTAAAACTGAAAATCAAAGATCTTGCTAAACCCGAAGTGTGGGCCGGGGCTTCCCTGCACATGGGGCTCACCGTCACGGTATTCGGCTTTGCTCTCTTTTGTCTGGGTTATTCCGGGCTGCGCTTCTTTATGGAAGTGGACCTCCATACAGCGCTCCTGGTGTCCTTTGCCCTCAGTTTTTCCAGTACGGTGTTTGCTGTCAAGATCCTGGATGAAAGCGGCCGGATGAATTCCCTTAACGGGCGCACCGCCATCGGGGTCCTCATCATTCAGGATATTGTGGCTGTCATTTACCTAACCTTTTCAACCGGGAAAGTGCCCTCAGTATGGGCGCTGCTGGTCATTGGGCTCCTCCCCTTTGCCGGAAAGATTTTTCTGACCATGTTAACCCGTGTGGGCCATGGGGAGTTGATGGTCCTGTTTGGCTTGTTTCTGGCACTCATTGTGGGGGCGCATAGCTTTGATGTGGTGCACCTGAAACCGGATTTAGGGGCCTTGATACTGGGGATGCTCATGGCGCCGCACCCCCGGGCCAAAGAGATGGCCGACGGGCTCATGAGCATAAAAGATATTCTGCTGGTGGGCTTTTTTCTGGAAATCGGCCTGACGGGGTTGCCGGATATATCCGGGCTCGCCGCAGCCGGTGTTCTGGTGCTGCTGCTGCCCCTGAAGTTGCTGCTCTACTTCCTCGTATTCACGCGGTTCACACTCAAGGCCAGGACCTCTTTTATCACCACCATGAATCTCGCCAGCTACAGCGAGTTCGGCCTGATCGTGGGAGATTTGGCCGTATCGAGCGAAAAACTGGATCCCCAATGGCTCGTGGTCATCGCCATTTCCCTGTCCGTTTCCCTGATTATGGCATCCCCCCTTAACAAATATGCGGATCGGATGTTTTTCCGAATGCACCATCCTTTGAAGCGCCTTGAGACGCGACGCCGTCACCCTGAAGAGTTGCCCATTGAAGGTGTGCCGTGGCAGATCGTTATTCTGGGTATGGGACGGGTGGGTGTTGGGTCTTATGACTGGTTCCAGGAGAAATTCGGTCATGTGGTGAGCGGCGTCGATTTCAACCCGGAGACCGTTGCTACGCAACTGGAGGCGGGGCGCTGTGTTAGCGAGGGAGATTTGATGGATCCCGATTTCTGGCGGCGGCTGCCGGCGCCCCAGGGTGTTGTAAAACTGGTGGTCCTGACTTTGTCAAATCTTGATGCCATGCTATATGCAGCCGGAAAACTCAAGGAAATCGGATATCGGGGGGATGTGGCCGCTGTGGCACGTTATGATGACGAAGTGGAAGCACTGCGCGCAGCCGGAGTGGATACCACTTTCAATATCTACAGCGAAGCCGGAGCCGGGCTGGCCGCGCATGTGTGTGAATCCCTCGAGACGTTTAAATAAAAATCTGTTCCAACATCAATCAAGCTTTCAAACCGTCTATACGGGATGTATCTCATTGATTCGTTTTTGCTGAACATCAATTTTGGATAAAAGTTCTTTTATCGCCATATCCCGGTTTCGCCTTGTCCTTTTTTTTTTTCACGCATCCAAAAAAATACTATATCAATAAAATACAACGATTTGAATCGCTTTAAATAAAAAAAGTTTGATACCGGGTTTTCCAATCTTTTTTTTCACCCATCCCATCCCTATAAAAATGGGGGATTAACATGCCCAAAATTCTGATTGTAGATGATGAATGGCTCACGAGGCTTGAGATTGAAGAAATGCTTTCTGATCTGGGTTATGAAGTGGTCGGGCAGGCGGAAACAGGTGTAGAAGCCATTGCCATGGCCCGGGAACTGAACCCCGATCTCATTCTCATGGATGTGGTGATGCCTGGAGAGATGAGCGGCATAGACGCTGCCAGGGTGATCAAGGCGGAGTCGGGGACCCCCATTATTTTCATATCCGGATACGGTGATCCCGAGTACATTGAAGCCGCAAAGGAAATCGCCCCCTTTGGCTATGTGATGAAACCCTTTGATGAAAAAGAGGTCCATGCCTTTGTGGAAATTGCCCTGTCCAAAAGGGAATTGGAACTGAAACTGAAAAGAGCGCATGAACGTCTTGAAAGTGTCAACCTGGGTCTCCAAAAGGAAATAGCGGCACGAAAGAAAATTGAAAAGGCGTTGAGGGAGAGTGAGAAACTCTACCGGGACATCTTTCTAAAAAACAAGGCCATCAAGTGGGTGATCGATCCTTCTTCCGGAAAGATCGTTGACGCCAATCCCGCCGCCTGCGAATTCTATCAATACAGCCATGAGGAGATTACGAATCTTTGCCTCTGGGATATCAACCCGCTGGGCGAAGATGAAATGAAAAAGTTTCTAGCCAGCGCAAATTCGGATGAACAAACTGAGTTCACGTTCAAACATCGCCTGGCCTCCGGTGAAATTCGCCACGTGCAGATTTTCACGGGTAGACTAGAGACTGGCGGAAAAAATCTGCTGCATTCTATTATCATTGATGTCACCGAGCGCCGGCGGGCGGAAGAAGAACGGAATCAAATACTCTCTCAGTTACAGGCAACGCTTGAGGCCACTGGTGATGGCATCATCGTTGTGGGCCTGGATTCAAAAATCAGCGTTTCCAGTAAACGGTTTAAAAAGATCTGGCATGTGCCGGATTCCGTCTTGGATTCCAAAGACGCTAATCAGGCACTGGACCACGTGTTGGGTCAAATAGAGGAGCCGGAGGTTTTTCAGCAAAAGCTTCAGGCTGTTTTCAATGATGCCGATTTGAAGACCTTCGATGCGCTGCATTTGAAAGACGGACGTATTTTTGAAGTTTATTCCCGCCCTCAGAGACTGGGTGATACGACTATCGGAAGGGTATGGAGTTTTCGAGACGTAACCGATCAGGTAAAACCTTGTTGACCTGGATAAAATGCTGTTAAAATGTAATCCATTTTGCTGAAAACATGGGATGAACCATGGGACTCATTAAGGAGACGCAAATGCCGTGTTCTGAAAAAAAAGGGTTTGCCGGAATATTTCTGCTTTTCCTGATTTGCCTGGTATTCCTTCCAGGCTTTCCGCCATTGCGTTCAATGGCCGCGGCGCAGGATCCCCCGGGCCCGGTCAAAGAGATTTCGGTGGCGGTGGGGCAGGACGCTGCCCCGTTCTATTTCCGTGATCAGAAAGGGGTCGCCGACGGGTGGCTGGTGAATCTCTGGCGTTTGTGGTCAGAAAAAACCGGCATCAAAGTCAAATTCGTTCTGGCGCCTTTCGGCGAAACCCTGAAACTGACCAAAGAGGGAAAGGTGGATGTGCAGGGCGGCTGTTTCTTCTCTGAGGTAAGAGCAAAATATCTGGGCTATGTGGCCCCCCTCATCAAAGCGGATACCCATTTCTTTTTCCACAAAAACATCTACGGTATTGAGTCCCTGAAAGATCTGTTGGGGTTCCGCATCGGCGTCATCAAAGGCGATTTCGCCGTGGACTATTTGCGTAATAATCTGCCTGGGGCCGCTTTGGCCGAATATGTCAACAATGGAGATCTGTTCAAGGCCGTTGAACAGGGCGAAATCCGGGTGTTCGTCATAGACACCCCCGTGGGCCTTTATTTCCTCAAAAAAATGCGGCTCCTTTCAAACTTTCGTTACTATCCGGACAAGCCCCTTTATTCAAATGCCTTTCAGGCTGCGGTCAAAAAAGGCGATACGGTTTTGCCGCCCGTCATAAAGTCAGGGTTTGCCATGATCTCCCCGGAAGAGAAGACACAGATCGAACGGCGCTGGGTCGGTTCAAAACAGATCAAGACCAAAGGGGTATTAAGCATTGCCTGTGATCGGTATTTCCCGCCCTTTACCATGCTGAACCCTTCGGGCCAGGCCGCGGGAATCCTGATCGATCTCTGGCGTTTGTGGTCCTCAAAGAATTTCCGGAGAGTCGAGTTTGTTTTCGGAGATTGGAAGGATTCAGTCCGGATGGTCAAAGATGGGAGAGCCGATTTTCACTCGGGCCTGTACAAAACCCCGGAGCGCGAAGCATTTCTTTCCTTCTCAGACCCTGTCTTTGAGGTTCAGGACAGTCTGGCTTTCAAAACAAACTTCAAGCCCAGGATGCTTCCGGAACTCTCCGGCGATCGTGTGGGTGTTCTCGCCGGGTCGGGAGAAGAAAGTCAGCTTCGTGAACAGTATCCGGAAATTATTCTTATTCCTTATGAAGGGTACAAAGAACTCGTGACGGGTCTGCGGGATGGTGAGGTCATTGCGGTATTTGACCTTGGGGTTACATTGCAGCGGGTTATTGAAGATTTGGGATTGCAGGGCGAGATTCGGGTTTTCAGGGAAGCCACGCCTATGCGGAATCTTCTGGCCGGTGTCGCCAAAAAAGATGCGATCCGTTTAAAATCCATTAACAGTGGTTTCACCGAAATTTCGGAAAAGGAAATACGGGAGATTGAGGCCCGCTGGGTTTCCAATCCGGATTTGCAGCAGTATTCCGGAAAAGCCAGGCCCATGGTGCTGACCTTCGAGGAAAAACAGTGGCTCAAGGAACATCTCCGTATTCGCCTGGGCGTCGATTCCAATTTCATGCCCTTTGAAGCGCTCAGTTCCGGAGGGGAGTACGAAGGCATTTCTTCCAGCTACGTGTCCCTAATAGCCCGTAAACTGGGTGTGGATATGGACCCGGTGAAGGACTTGAGCCGGCAGGATGTCATCGAAGCTGTAAAGGTTGGGGATCTGGATGCTCTGCCTTGTGTGGCCAAATCGCCTGCGCGCATGGACTTTCTTAGTTTTACCCGTCCCTATCTCGATTTTCAAACCGTTGTCGTTACCCGGAAAGACGCCCCGTTCATCGCCGATCTGAAAGGTTTGAAAGACGCCAGGGTTGCGGTGGTCGAAGGGTATTTTGTGCATGACAAGCTGAAACAGGATTTCCCCAAAATGAAATTGGTTCCGGTAAAAAATATCGATCAGGGGTTGAAGGCGGTAGCCGAAGGAGAAGCTGCCGCTTATGTGGACAATTCGGCTTCGATCATTTATGCCATTCGTAAATTGGGTCTAAAAGACCTCAAGGTGGCCGCCACCACCCGCTACAATTCCAGTCTTTGTTTCGGTGTACGCAAGGACTGGCCACAGCTGGCCACCATCCTGGACAAGGCGCTCCAGTCCATCCCCGAAATAGAACGTGAAAAGATTGCAAACCGCTGGATCAATGTGCGTTACGCAGAACGCACCGACTGGGCGCTTTTGATCAAGGTGGGTATCGCCGCTCTGGTGGTGATTGGATTGATCCTGGCGATTATTCTGTTCTGGAACCGGCGGCTGTCCCGGGAGGTGGGCGAACGGAAACGGGCTGAAGAGCGGTTTCAGGCCATTGCCGCCACCACTCCGGGGGCTATCATTCAGGTTCGGTTTGACGCCGAAGGTCGGCCCGAATACCTTTACCTGAGCGCGAAGGCCGAGGCGTTTTTCGGGATGCCGCCGGAGCAGGTTATTCAGGAGAAAAAACGTCTCAACTGGCACCCTGAGGATCAACAACGGATCAAAGAAGAGATTCTTAATTCGCTGGCGGCTGAAGAAGATCAAAATCTGGTGGGCCGAATACAGCCCGCCGATGGAGGAGTCAGGTGGGTCCACGTCAACGCGGCAGCCGGCCGTTCGCCGGACGGTGGCCTCAATTATAACGGATTTATCCTGGATATCACGGAGCGCAAGCTGGCCGAACAGGAATATTTAAAAAGCGAGCGCAAGATCAAGGCCATGGGCCAGGCGGCGGAAGACGCAATGGTGATGATCGACAGAGAGGGGAAGGTATTATTCTGGAATCCCGCGGCGGAGAAGCTTTTCGGTTTCAGCGAGGCCGAGGCCATGGGTATGGATTTCCACCAGATGGCCGCCCCCGGTGTGTATCACGACAAAATCTATAAGGGCCTGGAACATTTTGCCAAGACCGGAGAAGGGCCTGTTCTGGGAACCACCACCGAAATTTCCGCCCGGAACCGAAAGGGCCGTGAGTTTCCGGTGGAGGTGACCCTGTCGTCATTCCAGGTGGACGACGAATGGTTTGCCGTGGGCACGGTGCGCGATATCAGCGAAAGAAAGAAGGCGGAGGATGCTCTCAGAAAGAGCGAAAGGCAAGTGAAAACCATACTGGAAACAGCCAACGAGGGATTTTTGCTTTTAAACAATGAGCAAGAAACCACCGATCTGAATCCTGAAATGTGCAAAATCCTGGGCAGAGAGCGGGATGATGCCATAGGCAAAACCATCTTTGACTTTGTGGATCAAGAAAACAAAAAGATCTTTCAGGAGCAAATTGAGCTCAGAAAACGCGGTATTACCAGCGCTTATGAAATTGCCCTTTCCAGGCCCGATGGCAGCCATGTGGTCTGCATTTTCAACAGCACCCCTCTTTTTGACGAAAACAATGAGAAGATGGGCGCCTTTGCCATGGTTACCGATATCACCGAGCGCAAAAACGCGGGAGATCGCCTGGAGTTTACCCAGACCACGGTGGACAAGGCGGCGCTCAATATCTTCTGGGTCGATCCCGAAACCGGTGCGTTTACTTATGCCAATGAGGCCGCATGTAAGTCCCTGAGCTACACCCGGGAGGAACTCCTGGGTATGTACGTGCCCCAGATCGACACGGCATTCAATGAAGAGAATTTCGCCGGTCTGATGGAGGCCCTTCAGACCCATCCCCACATTGAGACCGAAGGGATTCACCACACGAAAGACGGGCGGCCCATCAACGTGCTGCTTTCCATTGTTCTCACCCAGCTGAAAGACCGGCGGATTATCGCTGTTTTTGCCAGAGACATCACGGATCAGTTAAAGGCCGAAAACGATCTGAAGCAGAAACTGGAAGAGCTTGAGCAGTTCAATCTGCTGGTGGTGGGTCGGGAGGAGAAGATGATCGGGCTAAAAGAAGAGATCAACGACCTTCTGGTAAAACTGGGCCGGGAGGAGAAATACGAGATTGTGGAGTAAACACCCTATTTTAATGATACCGGGGGCAACACCATGAAATTCTTAAGCAACGTCAAATCACTTTATGCATCGGTGTTCATTCTGCTGGTTGTGGCTGTTCTCAGCATGTACTATCAGCAACAGTACTGGAACATTCATAACCAGAACCTTAAAGCTCGAGTGGGCATCGAGAAGCTTTTTCGGCTGGACCTTCAGTCCACCAGCATGGTGACACTGGCGGTGGTGGGTCGAGACCTTGAATACCTGGGCAACTATGAACAGGTGGTGGCCCAAACGGAAAAGATCCTTTCGAGGATGATTTTACTTGCTCAGAGCCCTGCCGCCGATCAGGTGATGGCTGCCGTGGAATCTACCGCCGCCAAAGTGGCCGCCATGGAACAAATGGCCATTCGGTTTATGACCGCGGGAAAGTGGGACCAGGCGCGAAACATCATTTTGGGCAAGGCTTACCTGGAAACCGAAGAGAGGGGTTCCAAAGAACTGAACGCTGCCACGAATCTTCTTCTGGAGATCTTCTCCAGCAAGGACCATCGCATGCTGAGACTCTACCAATTGTTCACAGTGCTGCGATTTCTGGCTTTGTGCCTTCTCATATTTGCCGGGATCGGGTTTACACTCCGGACCCGCAAAGCATTTGAGGATGAGGAGAAACTGAAAGCTGAGCTCGAGGAGACCAATCTCAATCTGGAAAAACGCATAGAACAGGAGGCACGCCTCAAGGCCGAGATCGAGGAGGCAAACCGTCATCTGGAAAAGCGCATCGCTGACCGGACCCAGGAGCTGAATGCTTTGAGTGGGCAGGCTGACAGCAGGGCCCTCTTCGAGACGGCCCAAAGCGATCTTGTGGCCGTCCTGCAGGGAGAAACAACCCTGGCCGATGTGGCCTTGAGCGCCATCACCGGTGTGGTTGAGTTTCTGGGGGTGCCCGTTGGCGCCATTTTCATTCATTCTGAGAAAGGGGAGAAGCATCTCTACCACCGTCTGGCCTCGTAGCCCCATGATTACATGGCCAACGCCCCCACCCGTTTTACTCTAAACGAAGGCCTGGTGGGCCGGACTGCAGCCAGTGGCAAGCCCATTATCACCGAACTCCCGGAGGGAAAAATACACGTTTCCACCGGCATCGGGGATATACCCCTCGCGGTGGTTCACCATGTGCCGGCCATCCACAAGGATCGGGTGGTGGCGGTGCTGGAAATTGCCGACCGGGAAAACCTGACCGAAATCTGCGTTGAGTGGCTTGAAAAGGCCGCCACCAACATTGCCACCGCCATTGTGCTCACCAATGACCAGGAGCAGCTAAAAGTGGTATTGGACCAGGTCACCAGGAGCGAGCAGCAGGTGCGTCACATCCTGAACGCGGCGGGTGAAGGGGTCTACGGTGTTGATGCGGAAGGCAGAGTCACATTTTGTAACCCGGCCGCACTCAAGATTCTGGGCTATGACTCAGACGGGGAGTTGTTGGGGAAAAATCACCACGAACTTCTCCATCATACTCGGCCCGACGACAGCCCTTTCCCGGCTGAAGAATGTCCTATGAGAGAATCTCTCACCCTGGGCCGGCCGGTGACCATGGAAGATGATCTTTTCTGGCGGTCGGATAATACCTCTTTTCCGGTGGACGTTAAGGGCAATCCCATTGTGCAGGAGGGTGAAGTGACAGGGGCCGTGATCACCTTTACCGACATCACCGAGCGAAAGGCGGCTACAGAGGCCCTTGAGAGCCAGTTGGAGAAACTGGCAACGGCGCGGAGGGCCATGCTGAATATGATGCAGGACCTGGACGGAGAAAAGCAGAAAGCCGAGGCCGCCACACAGGCCAAAAGTGATTTCTTGGCCAATATGAGCCACGAGATCCGTACCCCCATGAACGCCGTCATCGGTATGAGCCACCTGGCTCTCAAGACCCATCTGGACCCCAAACAGCACGACTACCTAGTGAAAATCCAGTCCAGCGCCCAGGCCCTTCTGGGCATCATCAACGATATCCTGGATTTCAGCAAAATCGAAGCGGGTAAAATGGATATGGAAATCATCGATTTCAGCCTGGACCAGGCCTTGGACAATGTGGCCAATCTGGTGGGGGTCAAATCCCAGGAAAAGGGGCTGGAGCTTTTGATGAAAGTGGATCAGGGTCTGCCCAACGAACTTCGGGGAGATCCCCTGCGCCTGAGTCAGGCCCTGGTCAATCTCTCCAACAATGCTGTGAAGTTTACTGAAAAGGGGGAAATCGTTATTTCCGCCGCCCTGATGGAAACGAAAGACGAAAAGGTGAAGGTGCGATTCGGGGTGCGGGATACGGGCATCGGGCTCACCGAGGAACAGCGGGGAAAACTCTTTAAGGCCTTCAGCCAGGCGGACGCCTCCACAACCCGGAAATACGGCGGTACGGGTCTCGGGCTCACCATCAGCAAACGGCTGGTGGAGATGATGGGCGGAGAGATCTGGGTGGAGAGCGAACCCGGTGTGGGGAGTGAGTTCATTTTTACGGCGGTTTTTGGTGTGGGAGACTCTCAACAAGAAAGAAACCTACGGCCCGACCCCGATCTCAAAGGAATGAAGGTGTTGGTGGTGGACGATAACGACACCAGTCGCGAGATCCTCGAAGAGATGCTTGTCTCCATGTCCTTTGAGGTCACTTTGGCCGCCGGGGGGCAGGAAGGGTTGACCGAATTGGAAAAAGCCGACCCGGACCGTCCCTTTGATCTGGTGTTCATGGATTGGAAAATGCCCGGCATGGATGGGCTTACGGCTTCGGAGAAAATCAAGAATCATCCAGAACTCACCAAAAAACCAAAAATCATTCTGGTGACCGCTTACGGCCGTGAAGAGATCATGAACCAGGCGGACCGGATCGGCTTGGACGGGTTTTTGATCAAACCGGTGACCCCTTCCATTCTGCTGGATGCCGCCATGGCGGCCTTTGGAAAGGGAAGCGGCTCCGGAAGGCAAAAACGGCATGGCTCAGACGCCGAAATGGAAGGGGCGTCCCATATCCGGGGTGCTCGCGTGCTGCTGGTGGAAGACAACGAGATCAACCAGCAGGTGGCCGAGGAAATCCTGGGAGGTGCTGGTCTTAAGGTCACAACCGTTGGAGACGGCCGGCAGGCGGTGGATGCGGTGAAAGAAGGCAACTACCAGGCCGTGCTCATGGACATTCAGATGCCGGTAATGGACGGTTATACCGCTTCTGGTGAGATACGCAAGCGGGAGGAGGAAGAAAAATCCCGCAATCCGCAAGCCGCAATCCCCATTCCCATCATTGCCATGACCGCCAACGCCATGGCCGGAGACCGGGAAAAAGCAATTGATGTCGGTATGAACGACCACGTGGCCAAACCGATCGATGTGAACCAGTTTTTCTCCTGTCTGGCTCAGTGGATCAAACCGGGAGTCCGGGGATTCGAACCGAAAGCGGATCTTCCTTCAGAACCTCCTGAATCAACAGCTACTATTCCGGAAGGTCAACTCCCCGAAGCCATTGAAGGCATCAATCTGAAAGAAGGCCTCATGCGGGTGGGAGGCAATGAGAAACTCTATCGCAATATCCTCATGAAATTTCGCGACGATTACGCCAAAACGGATGAGGAAATCAAAGGCCTGCTGGAATCGGAAAAAGCCGATGAGGCGGAATGTCTGGCCCACAGCATTAAAGGGGTGGCCGGGAATGTGGGGGCGGGCCCCCTTCAGGAAGCCGGTGCGGCCCTGGAGTTTGCCATCAAACAGGGTGACGTGGATATCTATGAAGAAAAAATTTCCGCTTTCGGCAAGGTGCTGAAGGGTGTCGTGGCGGCATTGGGAGTGCTGGGTGGAGAACCGGATGAGGCCGATACCGCACAAGAACAGGGGGGTGAAACGGATCCGGAAGTGCTGGCGGCCGCGCTGGAAGAAATGATTACTCATTTGAAAACCCGTAAACCGAAATTATGCAAAGAGGCCATGGCAAAAATGAAAACATGCTTGTGGCCGGCGGCATGCAGCATGGAAATGGCTGATCTGGAGCGACTCATCAAGAAATACAAGTTCAAGGATGCCCTGCCCCTGGTGGAGGCCCTTAAAAACAGGCTTTAACGTTATTTTAGATTTTGTTTGGAGACGAATCTATAATGGAACAATCCGGGTATAAAGTGAAAAAAGCATTGATTTTCTGGCCAGACTAGACCAGACTAGATATCGGGAGGTAACCGTTATGCTGATAACCAATATTTCAGAGGCAAAGGCCCAGTTGTCCGCACTTGTGGAGAAGGTCATGACAGGGCAGGAGGTGGTCATTGGCAAGGCTGGGAAACCGGTTGCAAAACTCGTGCGGTATGAACAAAGCGAGAAACCACGTCGGCCCGGGGCCTTGAAGGGAAAAATCAAGATAGCCGATGATTTTGACGAACTGCCTTCGGATATTGCTGAATCCTTCGGTATGGTGGACAAATGAATCTCTTGCTTGATACCCATGTCCTCTTATGGTGGCTCAACGATGAACCTATACTTTCAAAAAAATCGAGGGCTGCAATTGCCGAGGGTAAGAATCTTATTTTTGTCAGCGCTGTGGTAGTTTGGGAAATAAGGATCAAAGAGGCATTGGGGAAACTGGAAATTCCCCGGAATTTCAAGAGAGTTCTGGACAGTCAGCCCTTTGAAATGCTTGATGTCACCGTTGAGCATGCGCATGCTGTGAAAGACCTTCCTGCACATCATAGAGACCCGTTTGACAGGATGCTCGTCGCCCAGGCAAGAGTAGAAGGGTTTACCCTTTTGACCCATGATACCCGTTTGAAGAAATACAAAGTCTCTCTCATGAAAGCGTGAACCACCCAACAGGCTTTCCCATTTGCTACTCATAGTGTAAAGAGTGCTTCCCCATCTGAAAACCCGGAAGCCAAAACCGTGCAAGGAGGCCATGGCAAAGATCAGGGAACTCAAGTGGCCGTCTGAATTCAGCGTGGAAATTGCACACCTGGACCGGGCCATCAAAAAATACAAGTTCAAGGATTCCCTGCCCCTGGTGGAGGCCCTTCAAACCAAATTGAAAGAATAGGCGGACCCTTAGGAAGCAGGTCCCAAATCACGAATCAAGGTTTGATCACTTTTCACTTGATCCTTGATTTCTATTCTCCTATTTTAGGATACATTATGAAACTAAAATAACAGACAGCCTTATTTTAGGATGCGGCAGAACAATGAAACGGGATCCCCAGGGACATTACGTTACAATTTCCACAGTGAGCGAGAGGGCCGAGGCGTTTGTACCCTTTCCGTTGCCGCCAAAACCAGCAATTGAGTGGACTCCGGAGCTGCGCGGCAAATTTGACCAGGCACTGCTCGCGCTCGGGCGGCTGGATAGTATCTCCACCTTTCTGCCGGATATCTCCCTATTCCTCTATATGTATATACGCAAGGAGGCAGTTCTTTCCTCGATGATCGAGGGGACGCAGTCGTCGCTTTCCGATCTTTTGCTTTTTGAGTTGGATATGGAGCCTGGCGTTCCTCTGGATGATGTACGGGAAGTGAGCAACTACGTGACTGCCCTGAACTATGGTCTGAATCGGTTGAGCGAGGGGTTTCCTATGTCCCTACGTCTAATCAGAGAAATACATGGTGTGTTGCTCTCCAAGGGGCGGGGTAGTAGTCAGGCTCCGGGTGAGTTTCGCAGGACCCAAAACTGGATCGGCGGCACCAGACCCGGCAACGCGGCATTTGTTCCGCCGCCGGCCGGGCAAGTGCTGGAGTGTATGGGAAAACTGGAATTGTTTCTGCACGACCAGCCGGAGCCCTCTCCGGTTTTGGTCAAGGCCGCTTTGGCTCATGTTCAGTTTGAAGCCATTCATCCGTTTTTAGATGGCAACGGTCGTCTTGGGAGACTCTTGATCCCCTTGCTATTGTGTGAGCAAAAAGCACTCCGGGAGCCAATGCTCTACCTGAGCCTTTATTTCAAAACGCACCGGCAGTATTATTACGAATTGCTCAATAACGTACGCCTGACCAGTGACTGGGAAGCCTGGCTCGATTTTTTCGCAGAGGCGGTCACCGCTACTGCCACCCAGGCGGTAGAGATGACCCGGCAGCTGGTCGATTTGGGCAGTGAGAGCCGTGATAAAATCAGTAGCATTGGCCGGGCGGCAGCGTCAACATTGCGAGTTCACCGGGTGTTAATGGAGCAACCGATCGCCACGGCAAAGTGGTTGGTAGAAAAGACAGGCATCACCCCGGCTACGGTCAACAATTGTCTCGATAAGCTGAAGCGCCTTGGCATTGTCCGGGAATTGACTGGTGCTAAGCGCAACCGGATATTCAGCTATACCGAATACGTGGAAATATTAAACCAGGGAACAGAACTGTCATGATAGGGCGGGCCCTTAGGAAACAGACTCTAAATCACAAAGCAAGGTTGACCACTTTCCTGCTGGTCATTCGATGATAAGGAAGGCTGATTGCAAAGGGTTGAAAACATTTCTCCCGATTTACCGGGAGATTTAACTTGAAAGCTCCCGGTTATTCGTGATATTCTTACTTGAAATGACTTATGTGCAGGGGGAGTTGAAAGATGCTCAGCAAAGAGGAAATTTTTGAAGTTCTGTTGGACTGGAATTTCTGGGACAAGCCTTTACCGGCGACGGTAAGTCGTCCTCTTTATGAAAATGAAATGGCGAAAAAGGCGACCTCCGGTGAAATTATCATCCTCAAGGGCGTCAGGCGATCCGGAAAATCAACGCTCCTTATCAACGAGATAAAGAGGCTCACTGAATCAGCCTTTGATCTTCGAGACATCCTGTACGTCAATTTTGAAGATCCTCGCTTTAACAACCATCTCACACTGGAACTCATGGAGAGGATCAAAGATGCCTTTCTGGAATTTGTTGGCCCTGGCAGAAAACCGGTGCTTATGCTGGACGAGGTGCAGAACGTTCCAGCATGGGAAAAATGGGTACTCAAAGAATACGGACTGAATCAGTCCCGAATCTATGTCACAGGGTCAAGCTCTGCGCTGCTCAGCAAGGAGATCGGCACAGCCCTCACTGGACGTTATCTGGACATCGAGGTTTTTCCATTAAGTTTCAGTGAATTTCTGCATTTCAACAACCTCACAACCAAAACAACCGCGGACCGGATTCGAAAGCGCACCCGCATCAATAAGCTATTCAGCCGGTTCATGGAACAAGGTGGGTTTCCAAAAATATTTGAAATTGAAGACGCTGATGTGAAACGCGATCTTCTTAAGAGCTATTTTGATTCCATTTTGCTTCGGGATATTGTCGCCAGGCATCAACTGTCAAATTACCGAACGCTTGAGGATATGGCAACATTTTTGCTGGCCAATATAGCCTGTATCAGCTCCACTAACAAACTCAAGAACCATTTTTCCATTTCCTTTGACACTGCAAGAGACTATACCGGCTATCTTGAGGATGCCTTCCTGATCTTTCAGCTTCGTCGTTTTGCCTGGTCCGTCAAAAAGCAGATTGCCAATCCCAGGAAATTTTATTCCATTGATACCGGCTTATCCAACCGGGTTTCTTTTCAGGTCGGGGCCCGAAAAGCACAAAACATCGAAAACATCGTTTTTCTTGAACTGCTTCGCCGAAAACAGGACGTTTTTTATTTTAAAACAAAAAATGACCGTGAAGTGGATTTCGTGATAAAACGAGGGGCGCAGGTGGTCGAACTGATTCAGGTCTGCTATTCCATTGAGGATGAACAAACCCGAAAGCGCGAAATAGCCGCCCTGAAGGCGGCAAGCCGTGAACTGGAAAGTGATATTGCCATCCCGTGCACCCTTCTGACCATGGATAAAGAAGAAGAAATGGATATACCTGGCTTCAAGATTAATGTTCGAAACCTCATTGACTGGCTTCTTTTCCCCTGAGCTTGAGAGCTAAACGTTTGGGCATCCATGTGATGATCGATGACAAATCTGCAGCCACAGAGGATCAATTCATGGTTGAAGGTGAAAAATGGCTCCTGTATTCCATGATGTCCAATCTATTTAAGAATGCAGTGGAAGCTTCCACTAGAAAAGAAAAAATAACCATTGCCATGAAACACGGGGAGACTCATTCAGTAAGCATCCATAACCAGGGGTCCGTCCCCGAAGAAATTCGCGACACATTTTTCGATAAGTATGCCACCGCCGGAAAATCCGGAGGAACCGGGCTAGGTACATACTCCGCGAGACTGATTTCCGAAACACTGGGCGGACAAATTGCATTGGATACTTCAGAAGAAAACAGGACAACCATTAAGATCAATTTCTAAAAAAACGAATAGGGTTTATAAAAAGCAAATTGAAAGGATAGGTGATCCACATGAAAGAACTGTCGGATTGTACGGTGCTGGTGGTGGATGATACGGAAGCCAATGTGGACATCCTGGTGGATGCTCTGGGAGAACATCTATGATGTTTCGGTGGCCATGGATGGCCGTGAAGCTCTCGAGAGTGTTGTGGAAGAACCGCCGGATCTGATTCTCTTGGATATCATGATGCCTGAGATGGACGGGTATGAGGTCTGCCGGAGACTAAAGGGCGATGAGCGATTCGCCAAAATCCCCATTATTTTCCTCACCGCCCTCACTGAAGTCGAAAACAAGACCAAAGGGTTTCAACTGGGGGCTGTGGATTACATCACCAAGCCTTTTGAAATTGCTGAGGTCAAGGCCCGTGTTGAAACCCACCTGAAACTTCGCAACAGTGAGCAGCGCTTGAAGCAACTGCTGGAGAAGACCCTGGGGGGCGCTATTGGGATGCTGACGGATATTCTGTCCATTTCAAATCCTTCGGCTTTCGGCCGTGCTTCCCGTGTCAAGCACCATGTTGAAGTCTTGGCAAAAAAGCTGAACATGAACCGTTTCTGGCAGATTCGAATGGCGGCCATGTTGAGTCAGATCGGATGTATTACAGTCTCGTCCGAAACCATTGAAAGGATTTATCGAGGAGAGGACGTGTCTTCCGAGGAAAAAGCGTCTTTTGATCGGCACCCGCGTGTGGGGTACGAACTCCTCTGCAAAATCCCGAACCTGCAGGAGGTGGCCGAAATCGTTGCACGTCAACAGGATCTGGACGCGGACACCGGTCATAAAGGCAGTGACGAAATGGCAAATCTCGTCCGTGTTGGAAGCAGGATTTTGAAACTGGCCCTGGACTATGAAAAAATGATCTTTGCAGGCGAGTCTCCATCGGGCGCCATTGCCGTCCTGAAATCCCACGAAAGAGAATATGGCCACGAGCTTTTGGCCCAGTTCCTTCCAATGATTGAAAACGAAACTTCAAAAAGCCCCATTCGGCAACTGCGTGCGGGAGAACTCACTCCCGGCATGGTCATTCATCAGGATATCCTGACCAAAAAGGGAAAGCTGCTCATCAAAGCCGGAACAGAAGTCAGTCTACCTGTTTATGAGACCCTGCATAACTTTGCCAGAACCGGTTTTATTGAGGAACCTTTTCAGGTCCTGGTCCCGGAATTCTAGTCTAACCCCAAATGACATCAGCGGAGATCAATATGAAGACCTTGAGATTTCTTCCATCATTCGCCATTGCACTCCTGTTATCGTTTTTTTTACATATTCCGCCGGGGCCACAGAATCCTCAGATCTCAAAATACATGTAAATAATCCAAAATTTCCCTCCGTTGCCATTGTTACCACCGGCGGAACCATTGCAGAGAAGGCAGACCCGAAGACCGGCAAATCAGTTCCGGCGGTATCCGGAGAGGAGCTGGTGAAAGCCGTACCCGGTTTAGAGAAAGTTGCCAATATCGGTGTTTTGAATTTCATGAACATCGACAGTTCACAGATGACGCCGGAGATCTCATGGGAACCAAGGCACGCCTGCTGCTGATGCCGGCACTGGCAGAGGTTGGAAACAGTCCTGAAAAGTTGAAGAAATATTTCAAATAGCATTCATCCCTTGACATGGGCTTTGCGTATCATTAAACTATAGTAAAAGCATATAGAATGGTGTCATATGAAATTATCCACCCGAAGCCGATATGGAACCCGAATGGTTTTGGATCTGGCAAAAAGATTCGATGAAGGTCCTGTGAGACTTGGGGATATTGCCAAGCGACAGGGAATTTCGGCAAAATACCTGGAGCAGCTGATTATTCCGTTAAAGCAGGGTAATTTTATCAAGAGTGTCCGTGGCCCTAAGGGAGGACATATGCTGTCGCGGCCTCCCGAAGAGATTACTGTGGGTGAGGTGGTAAAAGCCCTTGAAGGGGGAATGAGTCTTACGGACTGTGTTGAAAACCCCGAGGAGTGTAATAGATCTCGAAAATGTGCGACACGAAACATCTGGGAAGCGGCGTCAAAAGCCATGTACGATAAGCTGGATTCCATGACCCTGGCGGGTTTGCTCTAGCGTCAGGGATCGTCGCGTTCATATGTTGAAGATATTTATAATTTTTATCATGGTGCAGTGGGCAGTTGTCAGGGGGCAGGATGAAATTCGCTGATTTTTCTGCACCCTGACAACTGCACCCTGTGAACGATTATTTTCATAGAATATTGAATGTTGAAATGACACATAGTGTTCCCATGAAAATTCGAAAATCCGCATTCAAATGGCTGGCATGGACGCTGGCATTTTTTCTGGTAACGGCAAGCGTTGCCCAGGGTGTGGAACGTTGTGAGGGGAAATGTTGTCAAGGGCCGCAGGAACCGGTTGTACGGGATCGGCCTGTGGTTCATGAAGCTGTAGCCCTGGAATTACCGCTGAACCCGAAAACGCCCCTTGATGCCTTCCTCCCCTCCTGCCATCTGCCCTGCCCATTGGGAGACAGCAGGACTGCGGGTTCCGAAGAGGCGCCCTGTCAAGGTGAGGGCGCGCCCATATCTTGCTGCCACATGGGAAAGGCCGGGACCGGTTCTCAGGCCTTGGTTTTCCAGGGGCATTCCTGGGGGACGGATCGTCTCTTTCACGCTGCGCTGATGGTTTACAGCCAGTCAGATACCTTTTTAAACGAAGATCAAGGCCACCTTGTTGTGGACGGAGGAAGCTTGCAACCGCGGGCCGCTCCGGTTCCACTCTACCTCAAAAACGCCTCCTTTATCTGTTGAACCCACCGGCCGGTTTCTGGATCCCCAGGGTTTTCTAATCCAGGCTCCGGTACGCACACCATTCTATTATTTCCATTACCTTCGTTCATCCCGTTGACCCCTTAAGCCTTGTCCTTTTTATGGGATAAAGGCCCCTTGAGAAGATCGTGTTGCGGAGAGTTCGATCGTCACACGTCCTTTTGGGGATGGATGGACAACTCCAGGAACAAGGTAAATATCAACGGATAAGACAGATAAATTAACGCCGAAATTCAGGCGAATCATGGAGGAACCAATGGCAAATCAGAAAAAACAATCCGTAAAAGAAATGAGCAGGCATAAAAAAGCAGCGGTCCTGGGGACCGAAAAATTGGGGACCGAAAAAAAGAAAAAGGGCATTTTGGCCTATGTTGCTCTCTCAATCTGCGCCTTGCTGGTGGTCGGCGCCGCTCTCTTCTTGTTTCAGGGAAACGGTCAGACTTCCCAGAATATCTCTTTAGCCCGGAATGGGGGTCAGGATACTCAGGCATCCAGCCAGAGCCAGGTGGTGACTCATCCGGTCAGCCTGTTCGCTGACGGAAAGGCCAAACATTTTGATTTCCGGGGCGACAACGGTATCACCGTCAAATATTTTGTGTTGAAGAGTTCCGACGGAGTGATCCGCGCAGCATTTGATGCCTGTGACGTCTGCTGGCCCAGCGGCAAAGGGTACTATCAGGAACAAGACAACATGGTCTGCAAAAACTGCGGAAAACGGTTCGCGTCGGTGAAAATAAACGTGGTGAAGGGCGGATGCAACCCTGCGCCCCTGAGCCGGAAAATTGATGGCGACAACCTGGTAATCCCGGTGGCGGACATCCTGGCGGGGCAGTCATATTTTGATTTTCGAAGAAAGGGCTAATCATGAAACTCTTTGACATTTCTTTGGCAAATCTAAAACGCCGCAAGGCCAAGGCCTCCTTTATTCTCATCGGATTGCTGGTGGGGGTAACCGCGGTGGTGGCTTTCATGAGCCTGGTGGATACTCTCACCCGGGATATCAATCACAAGCTGGAAAAATACGGCGCCAATATCATGATCCTGCCGAAAACGGAAAACCTGTCCCTCACCTATGGGGGGATGGCTGTCGGGGGCATTTCTTTTGAGATGCGTGAAATCCTCCAGAAGGACCTGGGCAGGATCAAGGGGATCGAGAACGCCGCAAATGTTGCGGCGGTGGGTCCCATGGTGCTGGGTTCCATCAAGGTTGCGGATCGTAATGTGCTGCTGGCGGGGGTGGATTTCCAGGTGGCCCATATCCTGAGACCCTGGTGGAAAATTAAGGGTCAATCTCCCGGTGAGAACGGGATTCTTCCGGGTGCTGAGGCGAGCCGTATTCTTGGCCTGGGTCAGGGTGATGCGCTTGATGTCAATGGCCGAAACCTTGAAGTCTCAGGCATTCTGGAACCGACCGGAAGCCAGGATGACCAGATTGTTTTTGCTTCCCTCAAGACGGCCCAGCAGGTGCTGGGGAAGGAGGGACGTATTTCCATGGCGGAGGTGGCGGCCCTCTGCGCCGCATGCCCCATCGACGACATGGTTGGGCAGATCTCGGGTGTACTTCCCGATGCCAAGGTGATGGCCATCCGGCAGGTGGTGAAGGGGCGCATGGAGACCTTGGGGCACTTCAACAAATTCGCCTACGGACTTTCCCTGCTGGTGATGCTGGTGGGAGGGTTGGTGGTCCTGGTGACCATGATGGGTAGTGTTCGGGAGCGCACTTCGGAATTCGGCATTTTCATGGCCATCGGTTTCAGGCGGCGTCATGTGATGAGCATGGTCCTGTTCGAGGCCGCCGTCATCTCGGCCATTGCCGGGGTGGTGGGGTATTTCATGGGTCTTGGTGCAACGAAGCTCACCATCCCCTTTTTCACCGAAAGTATCGATGTGGGTCTGGCCTTTGACCCGGTTCTGGCCCTGGGGGTGTTTGTGGTCGCTGTTACCTTGGGTCTCATATCCAGTGCATATCCGGCGATCATGGCCGGAAATCTTGACCCCAACGAAGCCCTTAGAAGCCTGTAGGAGGAGTGAATTATGGGTTATATTGAAGTTGAAAATCTAATGAAGGAATATGGGAAAGGGGAAGCCGCGTTTATGGCCGTTAAAGGCATGAGCTTCCAGATCCGGCAGGGAGAGTTCGTGGCCGTTGTAGGGGAATCGGGATCAGGGAAATCCACGTTGCTCTCCATGATGGGGGGGCTGAATACCCCCACAGAGGGCCGATATGGGGTGGATGATATAGATGTTTATTCCCTTAGCCTGGATCAAAGGGCCAAGTTTCGGATGGAATTTCTGGGGTTCATTTTTCAGAGTTTTCACCTGATTCCCTACCTGACCGTCATGGAAAACGTGATGCTACCATTGGCCATTGCCAAGATCAAATCCCGGGAGAAAACGGACATGGCCAGGGAGGCCCTTAAACATGTGGGACTTTCGGATAAAGAACACCGTTTGCCCAGCGAGATCTCGGGTGGGGAACAGGAACGGGTGGCCATTGCAAGAGCCGTGGTAAACAACCCCACCATCCTCCTGGCCGATGAACCCACCGGCAACCTGGATACCAAGACCAGCCGTGAGATTATGGATCTTTTTCACACCCTGAATGGGGAAGGGATCACCATTGTTATGGTGACCCACAATGCGGGGTGCTCAAAAGAGGCTCATCGGGTCCTCTGTGTTTCAGACGGATTGATCAGTGAGCAGAAGCGTCTACAGAAGGTTGTGGAATACCCCTTCGGGCTGGAAGCGGCTGTGGATCTGTACTCGGCGGAGAATGTTACAGTTCAGTAGAATGGAGTTCGTTCAAAATATCAAAGCGAAGAAGCCCTGAGAAAATGCAATACGCATTTTCGCCATTACCCGCCTTCTTTGTATCCAGGCATCCGGAAGCGGGGGTCATCAATCCGGTTAGAGAGAAAAGCCTCTGTAACCTGTTCCACATCGCCGGCAATTCCGCTGATCAGTCTGATGCCGGCGGATTGAAGCATTTTGTCAAATACTTCGCTGATGCCGCAGCAGATGACAGCATCGGGTTTTAGGTTTTTTACGATCTCAAACCGATCGGATTGGGAGTAGATTTCAAAAGAAATCTCTCTCTTTAGAACGCTAACATTCCCTTCGAAATCATTGATTAAAAGACGGGTGCATGTGTCCAGCACCGGTGAAACTCTGTTATGGAATACGGGTATGGTAATTCGAATCATTTCCCATTACCAGAAAGAGTCTGTCTCGTCTATATTGAACCCTATCTTCGCAGCCCCCAGGTATTCACCCCGGATACTCAGTGGCACCCGCAGCTTGAAGCCAGTTCGGATTTGTATTCCGTATGGGCCAGGGACCACCAGA
>CAYPQJ010000033.1:0-28754 GCA_964412835.1 uncultured Desulfobacteraceae bacterium
CCCCGATGAGGTAGACCAGCATGATCATGAGCACAATGGCGAAAGCGGGCATGTTGAGTTCGGCAACCCAGCTGGCCACATTAAAAGGGATGCGGGAGATGGCCAGAAAATGACCGAAAACAGTGGCACCGGCGATGAGCAGCAGTACCATGCAGGAGGTTCTGAGCGTCTCATTGATGGATTTGACAAAACCCTTCCAGCTAAGCTGCTTGCGCAACAATGCCACCAGAAGAACTGCCGCCGAACCAACACCGCCGGCTTCAGTGGGGGTGAAAATGCCCGTAAACAGACCGCCCATGACCAGGAGGAAGACCACCAGGGTTTCCCCGATTTTGCTGAGCGATCGAAATTTCTCGCCCCAGGTAAATTTATCCCCGGCAGGCCCTTGTAGGGGATATTTCCAGCAATAGACGAAAATGGCCACCGCAAAAAGGAAAGTGATGAAAATAGCCGGTAAAATGCCGGCCACAAACAGCGCCCCGATGGATTGTTCCGTCAAAATGCCATAGACAATCAGCACCACGCTGGGGGGCATGAGCATGCCGAGTCCCCCGCCGCTGGCAACCGATCCGCTGGAGAGCTCCGGTGCGTATTTGTACCGTTTCATCTCCGGCAGGCCCACCGTTGCCATGGTAGCGGCTGTGGCCGGGGATGAACCACTTACCGCGCCGAATGCGGTGCAGGCGCAGACTGTTGCTGTGGCCAATCCACCGCGGTAGGAGCCTACAAAATGGTAGGCCGAGTCATACAGCCTTCGGCTGATGCCGGCATTAAAAGCCAGTTGACCCATGAAAACGAACATGGGAATAATGGTGAGACCGTAGGAGGAGTAAACTTCATAGAAGTCACGGGACAGCAGTTTGAGGCCTGCGGCTCCCGAAACCAGATAACTGAAGCCCACATAACCCACCATGGTCATGACATAAGCCACCGGCATTCTTGTGAAGAATACCAGGATCAATACAACGATTCCGATAACGCCAACCAGTGTAGGATTCATTTTTTACCAAAAGTTGTTCGAAGGTTGCGGGTTAACTGGGGAATAATGGCCAACCCCAGTACACCGAATGCCACAGCGACCACGTAAACAAAAATATAGCTGGGAAACTCGAGGCTCATGGAGACTTCGCCGGTTTTTTGCATGGATTGTCCATAAAGCACGCACTGCCAGCAGATCAGGGAAAACAGGATCAGGGACAAGAAACCGGTAAAGGTGTCAATAAGGGCTTGAGACCGTTTGCTGAGCAGGCGAACCACCAGGTCAACCCCCACATGGCCATTTTCCACATGGGTCATGGGCATGGCGCAGGCAAGCAGAATGGTGGCCATGAAACTGACCAGCTCAACGGCGCCGAAAATGGGGTGCCCGAAATAGCGGGTGGTCACATCCAGGGTGGTGATGGTCATCATGCCCACCAGTGCCACGCCTCCCAGATTTTTGACCCAGTCAACCAGTTTGTAGATCAAACGGTTTATCGCTTCCAAGAGCTGCCTCTCCTTATGTTTGTTTCTCACATGTGAAATACCCGCCCTTATTAAAAAAGGGCGGGGGGAATCAGCGTTTGATCAAGGTTAACAGGTGATCATTTGGTGTATCCTTCAAGGGTTTCCTGGGTGAATGTGACCAGCTCTTTGCCGGGCAGGCCTTTCTTCTGAACTTTTTCGGCATATTCACCAAGGACGGGAGAAACGGCTTTTTTCCATTTCCGCCCTTCTTCAGGCGAAAGGGGAATGATTTTGCCGCCCTTTTTCAGGAGAAATGCCTTGCCTTCCGCGTCACTTTCGTCCCAGGCCTTGCCATGTTTGGCCACCCATTCTTTGTTGATCTGTTTGATGGTGGCTTTGGCGTCATCGGGCAGTGAATTCCATTTATCCTTGTTCATGACCACATAGAAGGTGGATGTGTTGGCAATGGGCAGATCCAGGGTGCAGAAATCAACCACCTCGGCCATTTTCCATCCCTTGTTGACTTCAATGGGATAGATACCCCCTTCAACCACGCCTTTTTGCAGGGCCTGATAAAGTTCAGGCATGGGCATGGCAACGGCGGTTCCACCCAGGGCTTTGACCACCTTGGCGGAGGTGCCATGGGATCGGATTTTCACGCCTTTCAAATCTTCCATGGTTTTCACAGCCTTCTTTCGCGTGAACAGCAGTCCGGGACCATGGGCGTGGAGGTACATGACTTCAACGTCTTTGAGCTCTTTGGGGTCGAATTTGTTGTATACGTCATTAGCGACTTTGGTGGCCACGACCCCTGAAGGGTAGCCCAGGGGAAGGTCCACCACTTCCATTACCGGAAAGCGGCCCCGGGTGTAGGCGAAAAGGCAGAACCCGATATCACTCATGCCCTGCACAACGCCGTCATAATTCTGTTTGGCCTTGGTCAGGGTCTGGCCGGGAAAGTATTGCACTTTAACCTGGCCGTTGGTTCTTTTTTCAACTTCTTTGCACCACTCAGCCGCCAGTTTGGACTGAATATGAGTGGGGGGGAAAAAATTGCTGTAAGTAAGGGTGATGGGTTTGGCTTCAGATTGAATGGGGAAAAGACAAAGCGACAGGGCAAAAACAATGGCAACACACAAACAGGACAAAAATGATTTTTTCATAATCAAACGCTCCTTAATTCAGATTTAAAGTAGTCGTTAAACGCCGGAAAAAACCCCTGTGATTTCGTCACCCCCTTTCCCTGATTAAAATAGGTTGTTCTAAAGTAAGAAAACCTCCGTAGCCTGTTCAGGTCAATCCTTTGGACCTTTCTGAAAACATCGAACGGAATTTCGATAAATTCATGAACGGCTCGATTTTACAATTTTTAGTTTTAGGATACTGCCATCGGACCACATATAATCGTTAAAGGATCTTTGTGTATATGATGAGCGTCATGTTATTCAAAAAAAACTGTATTTTTCAGAGATTAAATTATATCCACATGCTTTCACTTCCCACATGTTCAAGCGGTTCCGCTTTTAGAATCCGAATGTGACCCCGTCGCGTTTGGATAATGCCTGATTGGCGTAAACGTGCCATGACTCGCAGGGTGGACTCCGTCGTTGTTCCCGCCATTTCGGCCATTTCAATGCTGGTAAAGTCAAGGGTTTTTCCAAATTTGCGGTAAAGGGTCAATAAAACCCTCAGAAGCCGTTGTTCTACACGCATTTCCATCATATCCAGGATACGGCTGTTGGCACTGTCAACAGCGTGACCCAGAATGATGATGATGTTCTGCATGACGGTGGGATTTTCACGGCAAAAGGATGTGAAGTCCTCCCTTTTGATATGAAATACAAGAGCGTCTTCCAGGGCTTCAGCGCAAAGGGACCGAGGCGCACCGCTGAAAGGACCTACCAGATTCAGGGGTTCTCCGGAACCCGCCAGCAGGTAGGTGATACGGTTGCCCCCGTATGATACCAGCGAGACTTTTATAAGGCCTTGAGCCACCAGAAGAAAATGGTGGCATACATCATTTTCGTTGAATACAATCTGTCCCTTTGAAAACCGCCTTCCCAAGGAAAGGCTACCCAGTTGACGGATCTGAGGCTCCTTCAAGCCTTCAAACCCAATGGCATTTCTGAAAAGATCGATTCGGCTTTCAAGGTCCATATTGAGCCGTTAGAGGTGGTAATGGAACGATATGTTTTCTATTCGCTGGAGAGTTGGTGACCCCCGAGGCAATCTCTCAGCTTTGATCTGAGACGTTCCCGCATGTCCCCGGGTATCTCTTCCCGAGCGCTTTTTCTGCAAAGGTCAATGGTTTTTTTCAAAGCGTCAAAACAATCCCGGCATTCAGGGCACTCCTCGAGGTGCTGCTCAATCTGTCGGCAGTCGTCGGGTCCCAGTTCGCCGTCCAGATACTCGGAAATCTTTTCAAAATTTTTCTTGCAGTTCTCCTTCATGCGCTTTTCCCTTCCCGGTAGGAGTTGGAAATTTTTTCCCGCAGTGCCAGGCGTGCGCGGTGGAGCCGGGTTTTCACCGATTCGATGCTGATTCCCAAGATGTCGGCGGTTTCTTTGGTGCTGAACCCTTCAATGTCCCTGAGATTGAACACCAGTTTATATTTATGGGGAAGGGTTTTGATGGAATCGCTGATGACCGCTTTCATTTCCGCCCGTAGCACTTTGTCTGACGGGTCATCGGACCAGTCGGGGATGTCATGGGTCTCAAAGGTCCCGTCTTTGTTTATAAAGGATTCCAGGGATAGCTCACGATCCGGTTCGCATTTTTTCTTTCGCCGCTTACGAATACAGGCCGTGGCGGCGATTTTGAACAACCAGTTTTTGAGGTTCGTCTCTTCCCTGAAGCTGTTCAAATACCTGAAGGCATTGAGAAAGGTATCCTGCGTAATATCTTCTGCGTCCTGGAGCTGACCGCACATCTTGAGACCGAAAGTGAAGATTCGGTTTTCATATCGATCCACGATGGCTTCCATGGCTTCCATGGATCCTTCCTTGAATTCGGTGATCAGTTGGTGATCCGTTAGATCGGTGGCGATGGCTGTCACGTTACCCCATTTAGAGCCGTTTAAGGTCAAAAGGTTTCAAAAGGCTATTCATTTCTCACAAGACCCCGAACCTGTTGAAACGGAATTTCAATGAAAATATTCTACACGCTGGCAGCTCAATAGAAAAGAATATTCTTAAAAGGTTCGAATTTATTGACGCTGTTCGTATATATGTGAATGGGTAAATGTATATGTGTGTGCAAAATTGATCGGTTCTGAAAATGTGGAACATGGTCGCATGGCAAAAATCTCCTACCCCCCCTCAAGGGGTGGAAAAAATACCAGCTTATCCCCATGCTCAAGCCTTTGATTCAAGGTACAGTGGCGTCCGTTGATCATGGTGATCAACATGAAATCCGAAGGCACCTGGAGTTTTTGTAGAACGGATGCCACTGTGGTGTTATCGGGAACCCTCAGCGTACCTTCGGTTGACAGGTGCGCTGTGAACCGCTTCAATGATGCATACCCTTTGGCCTCGATGATCATCTTTCCCCACCCTGGTTTTAGCTTTCGCTATGCGTAATAAATTGCCTATATCATATTTAAATTGTAAGGAAAATGAATATCTGTTATGTTCGAGACAAATGATGAGAGGGAGCGTTTTATAATGGGTTATATGGGCAGGATACTGAGGGTTGATCTGGGAAAGCGTACCATCGAATATGAGCCTTTGAACCGGAGATGGGCTCGGGATTTTATTGGTGGCAGAGGCTTGGGTATGCGATATCTTTTTGAGGAGGTCGATCCGAATTGTGATCCATTGGGCCCCGATAATAAGCTGGTCATGATGACGGGACCGCTCACCGGCACGTCAGCGCCCACCGGCGCACGATATATGGTGATGACAAAGTCCCCCCTGACAGGGGCTGTTACCTGCTCAAATTCGGGCGGGCATTTCCCTGCCATGCTCAAAAAAACCGGCATTGACGGCATCATATTTGAGGGTTGCGCCGAAGAACCCGTATATCTCTATGTTACCGCGGAAGGCGCTGAACTAAGGCCTGCCGGGCACCTGTGGGGAAAAGATACCCACCAGACCACCGATCTTTTGAAGAAGGAGACCGTCAAAAAGGCAAAGGTTGCCTGTATCGGGCCCGCCGGTGAAAAGGGGATTCTGTTTGCCGGTATCATGAATGACAAGGATCGGGCTGCCGGCCGGTCGGGCGTGGGTGCCGTCATGGGGGCCAAAAGACTTAAAGCGGTGGCGGTGGCGGGTGATTTGGAAGTGCCCCTGTCCGACAAGGCTACCTTTCAAGGGCTTGTGAAGACCTATGTTGCGAAATTCAAAGAGAGCTTCAAAGACCAGCCGTCACCCCTTCGTACCTATGGTACCGCCATTACGATCATCGGGACACAGAACGCCGGTGTTTTTCCCACACGGAATTTCCAACAGGGCACTTTTGAAAAATGGGAGGAGATCGGTGGAGAAGCGCTCACCGAAAAATTTCTGGTGAAGCCTGCCGCTTGTTTCAGTTGTCCCATCGCATGTGGCCGAGTGACCCGGATTACGGAAGGTCCCTATCAGGGAGAAGGCGAAGGTCCGGAATATGAGACCGTCTATGCGCTTGGAAGCAATTGCGGTATCGGGGACTTGGCGGCGCTCACCAAGGCCAATTATATCTGCAATGAAATGGGCATGGACACCATCAGCATGGGTGCTACCGTGGCTTGTGCCATGGAGATGTATGAAAAGGGTATTTTGAGCGAATCTCAAATCGGACGTCCTCTGCCTTTTGGAGATGCTGAAGGCCTGATCGAAATGTGTCGAAAAACCGCGCTCATGGAAGGTTTTGGCAAGGAACTGGCTATGGGAAGTCTCAGGTTGGCAACCGCCCATGGGCACCCGGAGTTTGCAGTGGTTTCCAAAGGACAGGAATTTGCGGGCTATGATCCGAGAGGCGAAAAGGGCATGGGGCTCGCCTATGCCACCAGTAACATCGGCGCCACCCATATGCGGGGGGATCCGGCTTACATCGAATTGCTCGGGGTACCCATGCTCGTTGATCCCCTGGCGCTGGATGGCAAGGCGCAACTGGTCAAAGACTGGCAGGATGTATTTGCGCTCATCGATTCTGCAGGGCTCTGTGTATTTTTCTCCGTTCGTAATTTGGTGACGCCTACGAAAGACATCCGCCCCGACGGTCTGTTAAAGCTTCTCAACGCCGCCACCGGTGCAACGTACGATGTGGATGAACTGGTGCGGGCGGGGGAGCGGATCCTCAGTCTGGAGCGGCTTTTTCTCAAAAGGGCGGGGTTCGGTGCCAAAGACGATGCCCTACCCAAACGGATCACCTCGGAACCTCTTCCGGACGGGCCCGCAAAAGGGGAGGTTTGCGAACTGGACCGAATGCTGCCCGAATATTACACCCTTCGCGGGTGGACCGATGATGGTTGCCCGGGGGCTGAAACCCTAAAAACCCTGGACCTTGACACACTGTGATGTCCGCATCCTGGATACCGCTATGGACTGAGCCCACTTAAATTCCAAAACTCACAGGATAACCCGATGAAGAAACTCATTATTACGGTTGCGCCAACAGGTTCAATCCCCACAAAAAAGCAAAATCCACAGGTTCCCATTACCCCTTCGGAGATCATTGAAACCGGTATCCGTTGCGAGTCGGCAGGAGCATCCATTATCCATGTCCATGCCAGAAACCTCGAAGACGAATCCCCGTCCACCGACTATCATCTCTTTGAAGAAATCTATAAGGGGCTGAAGGAAAAAACCAATCTTATCATTCAGATTTCGACCGGTGGCCGGGCGGGGATGACCTATGAGGCCCGCTGTGAGCGGCTCCGGATCAGGCCCGAGATGGCCAGCTTGACCACCGGTTCCGTGAATTTCCCCACCTCGGTTTACGAAAACAGCCCGGGTCTTATTCAGGCTTTGGCAGGGGATATGATGAAATACGGTATAAAGCCTGAAATGGAAGTTTTTGATTTGAGTATGATCAACAATGCCGTTTTGTTGGCGGAGGCGGGTTTTGCCGCTTCGCCCCTTCATTTTGATTTTGTCATGGGCCTCAAAGGCGCAATGCCCGCTACCGTTGAAAATCTGGTGTTTTTGAAAAACACCATCCCCCTTGGCGCTACCTGGACTGTAGCGGGTGTGGGACCGGCCCAGCTTTCCATGGGGGCGCATGCCATACTGATGGGGGGGCACGTTCGGGTGGGTCTTGAAGACAATATTTATTACAAAAAAGGACAACCGGCAAAAAATGAAGATCTGGTGGATCGCATGGTCCGTTTGAGCGGGGAAATGGGTCGGGATGTGGCCACACCGGATGACGCCAGGGATATCCTCAGTCTCAGGTGAAGATCTACAGCCCCAGATAAGCCCGCCTGATATCTTCATCTTTGGCCAGATCGTCTGAAGGACCGCTTCGGGAGATTCGGCCGCTTTCCAGGATATAGGCCCGCTCGGAATGTTTCAGGGCCTGTTCTACATTTTGTTCAACCAGTAAAATAGTGGTTTCTCCGGATAAGGCATCCAGGACTTTGAAAATTTCCTTGGTGACCATCGGCGCCAATCCCAGGGATAACTCATCAATGAAGAGCATTCGGGGGCGGCTCATGAGTGCCCGTCCGATGGCGAGCATCTGTTGTTCACCGCCGCTGAGGGTTCCGGCAGCCTGGTGTTTTCGCTCCGCCAGTATGGGGAACAATTGAATCACGTGAGCCCTGGTCTGGTCCTTGTCCTTTCGACCCCGTTTGGGATAGGCCCCGATCTCAAGATTTTCCCATACGGTCATGTCCCGATAGACCCGCCGTCCTTCAGGCACCAGGGCCAACCCCTCACGTATGATCTGGTAGGCTTTCAGTCCTGAAATGAGACGGTCTGCAAAGTGTATTTCTCCCTGCCTGGAGGGCAAGGCGCCCATGATTGAGAACAGAAGGGTGGACTTGCCGGCGCCGTTGCTGCCAAGGATCGCCACTTTTTCCCCCTCGGCGACCTGGAGGGAAATGTCCCAAAGGATCTGGGTTTCGCCCCGAAAGACATTTAAATTTGAAAGCTTCAGCAGGTTTTTCATGTTTGCCCCTATTCTCCCAGATAAGCCTTTATAACTTGGGGGTTGCTCACCACTTCTTCCGGGGTTCCTTCCATGAGATTTGCGCCCTGGTCCAGGACGATGACGCGGTCGGCAGCCTTCATAATGGCCCCCATGACATGTTCGATCCAGAAAATTGTCAATCCGAGACTCTTTCTGAGTTCCTGGATCAGCTCGACCGCTTCCTGGATTTCCTGGGAATTGAGCCCGCCCAGGACTTCGTCCAGCAGCAGTACTTTGGGTTTTGTGGCCAATGCCCGGGCCATTTCCAACCTTTTTTTCTCAATGAGGTTCAGGCCTTTGGCCAGGGTCTTGCCGTGGGCATGAAGCCCCACATGTTTAAGGGCCGCTTTGGCGGGTTCACGCCAGTTATGGCGCTCAGACTGTCTGGGGCTATTGATCACCGATACTCCCACGTTTTCAACACAAGTCATTTCCGGAAACGGCCGGGTGACCTGAAACGTTCTGGCAATGCCCTGACGGCAGGTGCGGTTGGCGCTATGCCCCGTAATATCTGAGCCGTTAAACAACACGCGGCCGGAAGTGGCTTTGAATGTGCCAGCAATCACATTGAAAAGCGTGGTTTTTCCGGCCCCGTTGGGACCGATCAAGCCCACGATTTCGCCGCCATTGAGGACAAAATCTACGCGGTTCAACGCCAGAACGCCGCCGAATTTTTTGGATAGGCCGAGGCCCTCAAGCAATGCCAAAATATCACCTCCTTTTGATAATCCCCACGAGTCCTTTGGGAAAGAATCTCGCCATGAGAAGGGCCACCAGCCCGAACACCAGAACATGGTATTCACCATATGCGCGGATATATTCGGAGAGCACTTCAAGCGCAAAGGCGCCGATGATGGGACCCACAAACGAACCCATGCCGCCGATTACGGTCATGGATAACACCAGGAACTGCAGGTTCAGTGAAGGGATTTCAGGGGTGACCAGCAGCAGATAGTGACCGTACAGCCCACCGGCAAGGCCCGCCAGAGCGCTTGAAACGGTAAAGGCCAGGACACGCACCCTGACCACATTGACGCCAAGGGAGGCCGCGGCCCGCTCGTCGTTCTGAACGGCCCTGAAATTAAGCCCCACATTGGAGTGGATGAGTTTGTACAGGATCACCAGTGTGACGACGGCCCCCGCCAGGAAAATATAGAAATAGGCGGATTTCGTGTAATCGGCCACAAGCCCGGGCACCTGCAATCCCATGGTGCCCCGGGTGATTTCATATTCGTTCGTGATAATGATGTGGAGAATTTCCGAGAACCCGAGGGTTGTGAGCGACAGGTAGATGCCCCCCATCCTCAAACAGAGCACTCCCACGGCCAGTCCCAGAACACCGGCAACCAGAATGCCCAGCGTCACGCCGATCCAGGGATTGATACCCAATTTCGCTGAAAGGATGCCGGTGGTGTAGGCGCCGATGCCTGCAAAGGCCGCATGGGCAAAGGAGACCTGTCCCGTATATCCGGCCAGGAGGTTCCAGCTGGATGCCATCATGACGTAAAACAGGCAGAGGATCACCACATGAAGATTATAGTCATCCAGAAACAACGGCAGAAAGCAGAACAGGCCTGCAATCAGGATCAAAATGGTATAAAACGGTTTGTCTTTCAACAAAAATCCTCCAGCCAGGGGTGATGAGGGGTCAGCTTTCGCGTCGGCCAAAAAGGCCCACCGGTCGGATGGCCAGCACCAGAATTAAAATGATGAACCCGAACACATGTTTATAACCCGAGGACACAAAGGCGGCTCCGAAATTTTCCACCAGTCCCAGGGTAAGGCCCCCAACGATACAGCCCCACATGGATCCCATCCCTCCCAGGACCACCACCACAAATGCCGTTAATGCGATGGGAACCCCTGAAGTGGGGGTTACCGGAAAAACGGGGGCTAGGATGACGCCGGCAGCTCCCGCCAGGGCACATCCCAGACCGAAGCTGTACATGTTCAGCCACTTGGTGTTGACGCCATTCAATTCCGCCATTTCCCGGTCCTGGCTGGTGGCGCGAATGATTTTTCCAAACCAGGTCTTTTTGAGCATGATGAACACGGCCGCAATCACAACCACCCCTGCCACCAGAGCCGCCAGCCGCTGGTTGCCGTAGTAGAATTGGCCGAAAACATTGGTTGCCCCCTTGACCCAGCCGGGAGGTTTATTGGGATAGGGTCCAAATATGAACAGGTAGGCATTCTGCAGCACAATGGAAAGGATGAAGGTCAGGATCAGGGAATACATGTCGTCGCCGTAGGTGGGGCGAATCAGAGTGTATTCAATTAGAATGCCGAAAAGAAAGACCAGACCCACTGCGGCGGCCATGGAAATGTAGATGTTCCAGCCAAGGGCATCCGCAAAAAGGAAACTGAAATAACCGGCCAGGATATAAAGTTCCCCATGGGCGAAGTTGACAACGTTCATAATGCCCACAATCAACGAAACGCCAAGGGCTGACAGCGCATAAATTACGCCGATCACAATCCCGTTCATCAGAGCCAGTGAAAACATTTCAATCCGCCTTTTGGATTAAGGGTTAATAAGGTTCGGGGGTTCAGGGGGTAGCGTCAACCCTGAACCTCCGAACCTGTCAATGGTTATCGGTTTGTCAACGGACACTACTTCATGAGTTTGCCGGTGGCGCCTTCGGGGGGATAGAGAACCACCTGTTTTTTGTTCTGCCACTGAATAACCAGCATGGGGGGCATCCAGTGATGGTAGGAAGGGCCGCCTTTTTCCGTCCCGAATTTGACATTGCCCCGGGTGACCAGCAGATTACTTTCCTCAAGGGCTTTGACAATTTTATTCGGATCCGTGGAGCCGGCCCGGTTGATGGCATCGGTTGCGATGAGGACTGCGTCAAACATGGATCTGGATTTGTAGTCGGTGGGTTTTTTACCAAATTCTTTTACATAGGCCTCACGAAAATAGGTGGCCAGTTTTGTGAGCTCCACTTTTTCGTGCATGGATGAAACAAAACATTCCAGGTTGCCGTAGTCCTCGACGTTTTTCCAGAAATTGGGCCAGAGGCTCGGGGGACCGGCGCCGTCCAGAATGATCGCTTCGGGGGAGACTTTCATTTCGCCGGCCTGGGCCACGAAATAATGAAGCCCCGTACCATAAACAAAGGCCAGGATGACGTCCGGATCAAAAGCCTTGATTTTGGCCAGTTCCGTGTAATGATCCTGACCTTTTCGCTCGGTGACGAGACTTTCGTTTTTAACACCGGCCTTGTCCAGGGCCTTTTTGGTCAGGGCCGCAATGCCCAATCCCCAGTCGGTGTTTTCGGCGACAATGTAGACTTTCTTGAATTTTTCATAGGCCACCCATTTGGCGATGGTATGGTTTACCACGCCTGAGTTGGATGGGCCGGCACGAAACACAAATTTATAGTTCTTGGCGGTAATGGGATCGGCCCAGGCTTCCGCTACGATAAAAGGCACCTTGAGTCGGTTGGCCACTTCGATTTCCGCAAGGGCCGCCGATGAGTGACTTTCACCTAGAACCATGGCAACCTTGTCACGGGTTACCAATCTCTCAAAACCGGAAGCGGCCTTGTCGGGAGCACCGGCCGTGTCTTCAAAGACGATCTGCAGTTTTTTACCCAGGACCCCGCCTTTGCCGTTGATATAGTCCGTGGCCAGTTTGATCCCCTCGTCAAAAGCTTTCCCCGTTGCGGCTGCCGTCCCCGTACGAGGACCCACCACACCCACCTTAATGGTGTCTTCACAAAAACCGGGGGGCGCCGTAAAGACCAGGCCCAATGCGAGAAAAAATACACAAAATCCAAGCGTTAACTTCTTCATCATTTGATCCTCCCTTAAAATATTGATAACCTACCCGTTTCACGGTTGAAACGGAAATTCATGGCGAAGGTCTTTCAAGATCCTGCGCCCTTCAACACCTTTTCGAGTACTCCCTTAATTGCATCAACCACTTGATCCAGTTCCTGTCTTTTTATGGTAAAGGGGGGACCCAGCATGATGGCATCTCCCGCCCCTTCTGCAAAACCGATGCACTTGTAGGTAATAACGCCCGCTTCCATGAGGGCATCAAAAATTTTCTCCGCTATTTTACATTCTCTGGGAAAGGGGGCAAGGGTTTCTTTATCTTTTGTGAATTCCATGGCCCACATCATGCCCATACCCCGCACTTCCGCCACGTGGGGGTGGTCTGAAAGGCTTAACAGAGCGTTCCCCAGATATTCTCCCAATTCGTGCGCTCGGTTTACGAGATCGTCTTTTTCAAGGATACCCACAACCGCAAGAGCCGCGGCGGCCGCCACCGGGTGATGGGAAAAGGTGTGCCCATGGATGAAGTTGCCAGTGTTTTTACGCAGCAGGTCCAGGTGTGCGCTTCCACATCCAACCGCGGAAAGGGGTGCATACCCGCCGTTCAACCCCTTGCCCAGAACCATCATATCGGGTTCGACGCGGTAATGTTCGGTACCGAACCATGTTCCGGATCGTCCCATGCCGCACATGACCTCATCCAGGATCAGTAAAACGCCGTTTTCCCGGCAGATATCGGAGATGATATGGTAATACTCGCGGGGGGGGACCACGGCCCCGATGGTGGAGCCGAGAATGGTTTCCGCCAGAAAGGCGGAGATGGTGTTTTTGCCTTCAAGCCGGATGGCCTCATCCAGGGCATGGGCGCAACGGATATGGCATTCCGGATAGGTGAGATGGTAATGGCAGCGAAGGCAGTAAGGCGGCGGGATATGAATGGATGGTGGCAGCATGGGAATAAAGGGGTCTCGCATGCCGGGTTTTCCCGTTGCCGACAAAGCGCCCAGGGTGGAACCATGATAGGCGTGCCAGCGTGAAATGACCCGGTAACGGCCTGACTCCCCACGGGCCAATTGAATTTGCCGTGCCAGTTTTATGGCGGTTTCAATGGCTTCGCATCCACTGGAACAAAAATAGAAGCGATCAATGGATCGTGGCGCATGAAAACTGAGACGTTCCGCAAGGGTTTCCACCGTTTCGGTGGTAAACATGGGGCCGTGTATGTAATCCACCCGGCCCGCCTGGGCCGCCATGGCTTCCACCACTTCCCGGCGGCCATGACCCACATTGACGCAAATGGGACCGCCGCTGGCATCCAGGTATTGTCTGCCCTCTTGATCTGTGATCCATACGCCTTTGGCGGTGACAGCTGTTGGTAGGGTACGGTCCAGGCGCCTGTGAAACACAAAACTATTATTCATGGTCGGCCTCCTCATGGAAGCCCATGGCTCGGGAAATTTTGAGTGCCATGGCTTTAACGCTGGGCGCCAGTTCCAGGTGAATGTTCTCTTTTTGATATTGGGCCGCATTGACGGCCATGTTAAGGGCGGCCACCACTTTCCCCTCCCGATTCCGGACAGGAGCTGCAACCGAGATGAGTTCCAGGGCCAGCTCTCCGTCATTGACAGCATAACCGTCGGATCTGACCTTTTTAAGTATCTTTATGAGAGCTTCCGTGGTTAGCACCGTACGGGAGGTTATGGGTCTTTTTGAGGACTGTTCGATAATGTTGAGGGCCTGCTCCTCGGGTAGAAAAGCCAGGAGCACCCGGCCCATGGATGTGCAGTAAGCCGGCAGTTTTGAACCGATTTCAAGATTGATGGTCAGAATTTTCTGGGTTTTAATTCGGTCGATGTAGAGGATGTCGGTTCCGTCCAGAATGGCCAGATTGAAAGTTTCACCTTGGTCACGGCTGACGCGCAATAGATAGGGGTGCGCGGTCTGCCAGAGATCCGAGGATTGAAAAGCGCCATATCCCAATGCGAGTACCTTTGGGGATACCCGATAAGATTTCATATCCGGGTCCTTGTCCACATAGCCCAGGGATTCCAGGGTGAACAGGAATCGGTAAACCGTGGGCAGCGTCAAAGCCATGTCGGCTGCAATCCGACTGAGCGTAAGGGGTTCCCGGCTCTGGGCCAGCAATTCAAGGATTTTCAAGCCTCGCGCCAGAGAATTAATATGGTATCTTGTTTGGGTGTTATTTTGCATTGCGAAACCTTGTTTTGCACTATAAAATAGCCAAGGCTCTTTTTCAAGAAAAAAATGGAATAAAATCTCAGTAGATGACCCGCTGGCTGATCTGTATCAGGCCAAAGGTGGCGGGGGCGGCGGCAGTTCACCGCGCTCCAGGGCCTCACGGGCAGATTTCACCGGTATGGTTGCCTCACAGGGAACCCCCACCTGGCACAACCCGCAGCCGTACCCCTCAAACTTGTAGGTTTTTTCCACATACTCCCTGGAGCGGGCCAGATGCTGCCGACACTTTTCTTTGTCATGGCCCGCTTCAGTGATGGCCCGGACCGGGCACCGGTCAATGCATTCGCCGCAGGTCCCTTCAGCGAAAAAGAGGCAATAAGCCCGATGATCGGCGTACGGCCGCGGTGTGGGTTCAATGAAGATTTTGGCGATGACCGACCCGGCTCGAAGGGCTTTGCCTTTTTGGGTGATCAATCCGTCACACAAACCGAATGTGCCCAGACCGGCCGCATGGGCGGCATGGCGTTCAGACCATGAGGAGGCATAGGAAAACCGTTCCGATTTGACAATGGTCCAGTTGGGAACCAGCATGGGGGGTATGGCCATATGACCGACATCCACTAGGCGCTGAACCACATGGTGGCGCAGGGCGATGTTGAAGGCCTCGCCATAAACCCTGATCCTGGCCCACTCCTCGGATGGGTACCTGCTGCTCCGGAGGTTCGACTCCCGGACCACCTTTCTCTGGGGCAGCACCCATGAAATGACGGTCAGCTCATCCGGTGTGGCGGGTTCCCGGGGAGAGTGCTGGCTATAGATTTCCCATGGGGTCCAATGGAACGCGCCGATGTACTCCTTGTACTGTTGCCAGATGGGGTCCGCACCCGAGGCAAATCCCACCAGAACATCGTCCCAGGCGGCTTCACCCGATTCGTCTCCCATGGTGTTGAGGGGCGAAGCGACAATAAAGGTCCGTATAACATTTTCAATCCACGCTCCGGCGTCCTGCGAAATCAGTTCTTTGTCCATTTAAACCCCCTATAACATCTCATGCCTTAATTTTTGAAACATGTCTCCCTGATTTAGGTTCGTATGGCGTATTCATACCCCTGCTCGCATAAGAACAACTGGCGTTTCAAGGCAAAATCCTGCTCCACCGTATCCCGTGTGACCAGTGAATAGAAGTAGGCCTGGTTTTCGCCGGGCTTGGGCCTGAGAATCCTGCCCAGGCGCTGGGCTTCTTCCTGCCGGGAACCGAATGTGCCGGAGATTTGAATGGCCACGGCGGCATCGGGCAGATCCACCGCAAAATTGGCCACCTTGGAAACCGCCAGGACACTTATTTTGCCGTCCTTGAAATTCTCATAGAGGCTATCCCGTTTCTTCTGGGGTGTGGATCCGGTGATCAATGGGATACAAAGCCCTTTGGCGGCCTCCTTCAACTGATCAATATACATGCCGATCAACAGGATCTGTTTCCCCTTGTGTTGGGTCATGATCTCTCTAACAATATCCTGTTTGGCGGGATTTTCCGAAGAAATCCGGAATTTTCTTCGCTTGTTGGCCACGGCATAATCCATGCGCAGGTTTTCGGGAAGGGGAATACGGATTTCGCAGCATCGGGCCTTGGCGATCCATCCCTGCTGTTCCATCTCCTTCCAGGGGACATCCACCTTTTTGGGGCCGATGAGGGCAAACACATCCTCTTCTTTCCCATCCTCCCGAACCAGCGTTGCGGTCAGGCCCAGTCGCCGTCTGGCCTGGAGACCGGCCGTCACCTGGAAAACAGGGGCGGGCAGCATATGCACCTCATCGTAGATGATGAGCCCCCAGTTACGGTCGTCAAAAAGGGTCAGGTGCGGAAAATCACCATCTTTATTCGGCCGATAGGTCATGATCTGGTATGTGGCGATGGTGATCTGACGAATCTCTTTGGTATTCCCGCTGTATTCTCCGATGTCTCCTTCGGAAAGGGTGGTTTTGTCCATCAGTTCCCGCTTCCACTGACGAATGGCGGTCACATTGGTGGTGAGAATCAGGGTGGACGTTTGAAGCTGGGCCATGCAGGAGATCCCCACAATGGTTTTTCCGGCCCCGCACGGCAGCACAATAACCCCGGCCCCGCCCTGGTCGGCGCCTTTGGCATAAAAGGCGTCGGCCGCCTGCTGCTGGTAGAGGCGAAAAGAAAAAGGCGTGCCCGAAAGGGTGGCGACGCGCACGGCGAAATTAACCCGTTCGCCTTTTACATACCCTGCAAGATCTTCCGCCGGAAATCCGGCTTTAATGAGGGCTTGTTTGATTCTGCCGCGGTCGGCAACTCTGATGTGGAATTCGGTTTTTGAAACCCGTTCCGCCAGCAACTCTCCTATGGTGGGTGTATGGACCATCTCTTCCGCAAGGGGCTCGCTGTCGGCGGAAAGCAGGAGCCCTTTGCCGTCACGCCGAAGTTTCAGGCGGCCGAACCTGGATGCGAAATCATTGATTCCCACCAGCACATGTTCCGGAACCGGGTATTTTGAATATTCGCACAGCGCATCAACAATATTTGTCGCGGGAATGCCGGCGGCCCGGGCATTCCAGATGGAAAGGGGGGTGATGCGGTAGGTATGAATGTGTTCAGGGGATTTGACCAGTTCTGCGAATCGAACCAACTCATTGCGGGCCGCTTCATAATGGGGGCTGCCCACTTCCACCAAAATGGTGTGATCCCCTTGGACGATGAGCGGGTTGGCGGGGTTGAAATCGGTCATATCTGCTCTCGCAGCTGCGGCACAATGTAGCCCAGTTGAACCAGGGCCGTCATGAATTGTTTCTCCTTCCCCGGCATGATCACAATATGTTTTTTCCCGGCCGGTCGGCACACCTTTGAAAGCTTTGCATCGGATGTCACCAATTTTTGAAGCATAGCGTCTTTGCATGCGATGAGATGGGTTCTTCCGGCGTATTCAAGTCCGGTTGACCGCTTTTTCGCATCATTTAAAAGGGTCGTTACAGTTTTAGGAATGTTCTGGGCGGAACGGGATTCCAGGAAGGTTTTGATTTCTCCTATGGTCGTTCCGTTTTGCGCCGCCTCAAGAAGGGTGCGCGGGGTCAGGGTCCATAATGCGGATGATTTTTTTTGGGCTGTTTTTTCAAGAAAAAGCTTGTCTGCCGGCGACAGGGCCTGCGCGTCGGTCACTACCACGTCATGATTCGTCAGAACCGTGAGAACCTCTCGTGTTTCAGTGGGAGCCGTTTCATAACCATCGGTCATTTCCATGGCAAAAGCGCCCAGGGAATTGAGTCGTATATACATGAGCCCATCGTAACGGCTCAGGAAGGTCGTATGGTCCATGCCCCAACCCCACTTGGGGTAATCGGAAAGGGCGCCGTCGGGATGGATATAGGCCACGTCAATGATCCCCAGGGCGGCCGCATACTCAAATAGGAAGGCCAGTACATACCGGGTCTTGACCATGGTCTGGTCCCCATACTCATCCAGGTGTCCGTACTGGGAATCCCCCACATAGAGCTTCCAGGCGTATCTCACTACCTCGAAATCAAGACCCGCTGAATTCATGGCACGAATCAATTCTTTCACCGCGAGCCATCTGCCGGGAGCGCACAGTGAAAGACCGTCATACAAAACCGGCCTTCGCGTATGGGCCGCAAACAGAGTGCGCCCCCTTGAAGATTTTTGTCCTTTAATCTTGTCTACCCGGCTGAATTCATCCAGGAATTTGTTGCTTTGCCATCTGCCCCATGCGTCTTTAATGATCTGGGGAAGGTTTCCTTTAAGCGCTTTTTTCCCCTTGTTGGTGAGCTTGAGCGTGCTGCCGTCCGCCTTTGCCAAACCGGTACCCTGCAGCAACACGGGCCATGCAAAAGCCTGGATATGACCGATGCCTTCATGAATTTCATCTTCTTCGTACCAGTCACCCCCCTGAAGGAGTCCGGCCAGTTTTTTTTGGGCGGCCAGGGTCGGGCGACCGGTTTTCGCACCGACCTTGATTTTACCCCCTTCAACCAGCCTCAATACGGTCTCCAGGTTGTTTAAAGCGGCTGTGGCCGTGTTACGGACGCGGAGCTCCCGTTCCACCGTTTTTTCATGGATGTCGAGAGAAATGGATTTGGGAAGTTTTTTCGAATATTTAATTTGATCCTTTTGAGGTTTATTCAGGAATTCAATTAGTAAATTGCTGAGGTCATCGGGGACATGCCCCTTGACGATAAAAAGGTCTACCAGATGGCCTTTGGGAGGCCAGTTCAGACTTTTCCCGATCTGCGGCATATGATGATATTTGGCCTTGAATTGTGTTATGTTCAGCTCTCCTTCAGGAGAAAATGCTGCTTCTTGAACCGCTGCCTTTTCAATCGCGTCGAGTCTGTCAAAATGAGATTTTAACTTGGCGCTCAACATGGTGTTACAGATGGCGTTGACCATATCTATTTTTCGAGAAGGAATATTGTGACAGACCAATTTGGCCAGAGGTCTCAGGATGTCTACCGTGTAGCTGTCAAACAGAGCGTCCAGCAGGGTTTCGTATGTGGTATTTTCAAGATATGCGGGCATAAATGGTCTTCCGTTTCCTCTTCGCTTTTTCAAATGATGGGTGTTGTGTTTTCAGTCGCCGGTATGGTTTGAGATGGTAACCATATCAATGGAAATTTGTTGCAACCTTAAACATGAGCCGCTTTTTCCAAAGCCTCTGAAGCCCACTGATTGATACTTTTTCCATGCACTTGGGCAGCAGTTGCCACGGCGGCATGAACATCCGGTGGAACCCGCAGCATTAGCTTTCCGGAGAACGGCTTTTGTGCGGGTCTGCCCGTTTCTTTACTGATGGCCATGTAGTCATCGACGGATTCATGAAACGCAACTTCCAGTTCATCAACCGTGGTGCCGTGAAAACCGACAATATCCTTAATGCCGGCCAGATGTCCGACAAAAATGCGGTCTTCCTCATCAAACTCAATACGGGCGATATAGCCCTTGTATTTCATCATGTTCATGGGCGGAATGATATCATATCTTGCTGCCATCGCAAGCAGAAAAAAATTCAGAATGGATATCCTTTCAAGCCGCTACGGAATCTATAGGCAAACTCCATAGAATTGTTGACAACCTAAAGTGTTGGACATATGCTCACGGCCATAAACCAACCGGCTAAGTGTGCACCCAATGCCTCGACAAACAGGTGCGTTTTGGACAAAATCAATAAAAAAGAACTCAGCGAAATAGATATCTGCGATTTGTTCATCCATGATCTTAAGGTAAGAATAGCTTTTTCCAGCTCAGATTCAGCAATATGAATTACTAATCAGAACAATGCCTGTTCCATTAGAATTATGAAAATATAGAGACTATGAACGCACAAGAACTGAAACAGCTTGAAGATGATCTGTGGCGTAGCGCTGATACGATGAGGGCGAATTCCGACCTTAAATCCAGTGAATATTCCACACCGGTGTTGGGGCTTATTTTTCTTAAATTCGCAGACAACAATTATCGCCGGAATGAAAAGGCGATTATGGCACAATACACAAAACTCCAGGGCACACGGAGGGAAAAACCGGTATCGGAAATCGCCATTGAAAAATGCGGGTTTTATTTGCCGGACCATGCCCGTTACGATTATCTGCTCAAACTGCCGGAGGAGCAGGATGTCGCCAAGGCCATCAAAAAGGCCATGGAGGCCATTGAAGATTATAAGCCTGAACTCAAAGGCATCTTGCCCCAGGAAGAATATTTCAGACTCACCCGCACCGATAAGTCCATCCCCATGCAGTTGCTGAAGAATTTCTCCAACATTCCCGAAGATGCGGCCGGGGATATGTTCGGTCAGATCTACGAGTATTTTCTGGGAAACTTTGCCATGGCGGAAGGCCAGGGGGGTGGGGAGTTTTTCACCCCGCGCTCGGTGGTGCGATTGATGGTGGAAATCATAGAACCCCATCGCGGTACGGTGTTTGATCCGGCCTGCGGCTCCGGCGGGATGTTTGTGCAGTCGGCTAAATTTATTGAACGCCATCGCCATGGGATGGCCAACGGCAACGGGGATCTGTTTGTTTACGGCCAGGAAAAAACACTGGAAACGGTCAAACTGGCCAAGATGAACCTGGCGGTAAACGGACTGCGCGGCGACATTCGACAGACCAACACCTATTACGAAGACCCTTTTGAGAGTTTCGGTGAATTTGATTATGTGTTGACCAATCCGCCCTTTAACGTGGACGACGTGAGCCTCAAACGGGTTGAGACGGATAAACGCTTCAACACGTACGGCATCCCCCGCAAAAAGACAAAGGCCAAAAAAAAGGACCAGGGCAACGAGACTGTGCCCAATGCCAACTATTTATGGATCAACCTGTTTGCCACTTCGCTTAAACCTGAAGGGCGGGCAGCCCTGGTCATGGCCAATTCGGCTTCCGATGCCCGCCACTCCGAAGCGGATATCCGCAAAACCCTCATCGGAAACAACCTGATATACGGCACGCTGACCCTCCCTTCCAATATGTTCTACACGGTCACCCTGCCGGCCACCCTGTGGTTTTTCGACCGGGCCAAAAAGGATACCCGTATCCTCTTTATCGATGCCAAAAACACCTTTACTCAGATCGACCGCGCCCACCGGGAATTTTCCGAGGAACAGATCCAAAATATCTCCGTCATCAGTCACTTGCGTATGGGAAAGAACGACAAGTTCATTGGCCTCATCGACCGCTACTTTGAACAGGGCATGGGAAAACTGATTGAAGGCAAAGAACAGGTGGAACCGTTGTCCGCGAAATTGCTAGGGGTTCTTGACGGCAATGGGGGCAAGGAAGCCGTGGCCGAGCTGGTGAAAAAGTGGTCGGGCCTGAAAAAGCTGCGAACCCGATACGACCGCTACCTGCATAAGAACGACAAAAAAATGAACAAAGCCCAGCATGTTTTGAGGCAGGCCTTTGACCCCTTTTTTGATGGATTGCATCAAGGCTTAAAACAACTGGATAAAATTGTCCGCCGTCATGAAAAGCGACAGGCTGAAAAAGCCAAAAAAAAGGGAAAGCGCACCACCGCCGACAAACAGCTCAAGGAACTGAAAACCGCCCTGGAAGCTTTGCATGTTGCGGTGAAAACCGCGGAGGGATATTACAAACACATCCACTGGCTTCAGGATCGGTTCCCAAACGCGGAATATGAAGATGTCATCGGCTTGTGTAAGTTGGCTGCTCCGGAAGAGGTGGCGGAACAGGATTACTCCCTGAACCCCGGTCGGTATGTGGGGGTGGTCATTGAGGAGGATGGCAAGACGGAGGAGGAATTTATCGAAGAGCTGCTTGCCATGAATCATGATTTGAGCGGCCTGAACAAAGAGGCCCGGTCGCTTGAGAAGATTATCCATCACAATGTGCTGAAACTTACAGGGAAAAATGAAGATGATATTTCTGCCGGATGAACCGAGTGATATTAATATAAAACTTGATGACATCTTTTCAAAATACGTGTCGATGCCGGCGACACGAAATAAAAACGTGTCGATAAATATCGCATACGTCGACATGTTATAAAATTGCGTCTTTGGAAACGACACCTTCCAGACCAGGGTAACATGTCCAAAAAACCCTTATTAGTGGACATGTTTTTGATATATGGGCATGGCTTGGACACGAAAAAGAGGGAAAGTGGTTGTCAAGAAAATTGCCCGAAGAAGGGCAATGGAATGCCGGTATGCGTAGAAATTCCCGTAAATCAAGCCGAAGATCGATTCGCTTACCGGGATACGATTATTCCCAAACCGGGGCGTATTTTGTGACCATTTGCACCAAAGACCGGGAATGTCTCTTCGGGGACATCGTGAACCGGAAAATGGTGTTGAATAACGCGGGTCGGATGGCGGATGTCGTATGGAATGAATTACCGAAATTTTATCCGCGTGTTTCAACCGATGGATTCCAAATCATGCCCAACCACATCCACGGAATCATCGTCATCACCCGTTCCGACGTCGTTCCCTCCGTAGGGGCAGGCCCCTGTGCCTGCCCGGTTGATGCGCAATCACGGGCAAATGTGCAACCACGGGAGGGCCGACAACCAAAGGGGGACGGGCAACCACAGGGGGTTGCCCCTACGGCGGTAAAATCGAGGGTTGAACGTGGGTTGTCATTGCCGGATATTGTCCATCGGTTCAAAACCATGACCACGAAACGGTACGCGGACGGCGTCAAACAACACGGTTGGCCCTCGTTTCCAGGAAAATTATGGCAACGCAATTATTATGAACACATCATCCGTGACGAAAACGACATGACCCGCATTCGGGAATATATCAACAACAATCCGTCCCAATGGGACACGGATCGGGAAAATCCCATGGCCAAACAAACCACAACCTGCGGGGGCCGGAAGGGCACCAATGAAAACACAGACATCACATAAAACCCAACCCGTCGCGTGGACCTCCGTAGGGGCAACCCCCCGTGGTTGCCCGGATGATTTTCAGAAATACAAAACAAGCCGGTGATTTATGCGTGATCATACGAAAAATCTATGCAAATTGAGCGATATTGGTACAGTTGCGAGGGGAAAATCAAAGCATAGGCCGAGAAATGATCCAGCATTATACGGAGGAAGATATCCATTTATTCAAACCGGGGACGTAAAACATAGCAATTTCTATATCACAGAATATTCTCAAACATATAATGAAAGAGGTCTATCACAAAGCAAATTATGGGAGCCAGGGTCACTATGTATTACAATAGCGGCGAACATTGCGGAGACAGGAATTTTAGCAATGCCAGCATGTTTCCCAGATAGTATTATTGGTTTTATTCCAGATAAAGGCAAAGCTGATGTTCGATTCATCAAATACTATTTAAACACTTATAAACTTCAAATGCAATCCATTTCAATGGGTACAACTCAAGACAACTTGAGTTTAGAAAAACTACTGTCGATAAGATTTAAAATACCGCCATTGCCAATCCAACAAAAAATAGCAGCCATCCTCTCCACCTACGACGACCTGATCGAAAACAACAAGCGCCGCATTGCGCTGCTGGAAAAAATGGCCGAGGAGATCTACCGCGAATGGTTTGTACGGATGCGGTTTCCAGGTTATTGTAAGGTAAAGTTCAAAAAAGGTTTTCCGGAAGAATGGAGAAATTTATCAAGCATAGAAGTGTTTGACGTTTTAAGCGGTGGGACTCCCAAGACAAACATTCCAACTTATTGGAATGGAAACATTCCATTTTTCACGCCAAAGGATGCAAAAAATAATTATTATGTGTTAAATACCGAAAAGAATATCACCAGAAATGGACTGAGCAATTGCAACAGCCGCCTTTATAGGAAAAATACAATTTTTATCACCGCCAGAGGGACAGTTGGGAAATTGGTACTTGCACAGCGCGATATGGCCATGAACCAATCCTGCTATGCACTATTGCCCAAGACTACTAGTGGGATCTATTTTTATTTTCTATCGCTCAATAATGCAATTACGTATATCAAAGGAATCTCCAAGTCTGGAGTGTTTGACAACATTATAGTTGACACCTTTAAGCAGATCCCAATAGACCTGCCCCCAAAAAGGTTAATGGATGCGTTTAATGATCGAGTCGGCCCATTATTCGATCAGGTTAGCTGTTTGTTAGAAAAAAACGAAACACTCAGCTCTTCACGCGAAACGCTACTCGGCCGGTTGATCTCCGGTAAACTCCCAACAGAATCACTGGACATCCAACACCCACCCAGCATGCAAAACAAACAGGACGTTGACCATGCCCAACTTCATCTCTGAAGACGACATAGAGCAGGCAATCTTAAAAAAGCTGAACCGACAATACGGTTACGAGCTGCTTAACTGCCATACCGCAGATGCGGAGGATCTGAACGACGGGTCCAACCGCCCGGACAAACGTGACGTCATCTTTAAAGACCGGCTGCGTCAAGCGGCCATACGCTTAAACCCCGCCATCCCCGAAACCGCCATCGATGAAGCCCTGGAAAGACTCACGGACAAGCGCCACGCCATGTCGCCCATCGCCGCCAATCACGAAATCGACGGGCTGATCCGTGACGGCATCCCGGTTGAATTTGACGATGCCCAAGGCCGGACCCAACATGAACAAGTGCAAGTCATCGATTTTAATAATGCCGCTCAAAACCGCTATCTGGCCGTCTCCCAGCTCTGGATCAAAGGGGAGTGCCGCTACCGGCGGTCCGATATTATCCTCTATATCAACGGCATTCCCCTGGTCTTCATCGAATTAAAAAACTCCAACATCAAACTGAAATCCGCCTTTGACGACAACCTGACCCGCTACAAGCACGATATCCCCCAGCTTTTTCTGACCAACGCCTTTTGCATCCTCTCCAACGGCATGGAGACCCGGGTGGGCAGCTTCACCTCCGGGTGGGAATTCTTCTTCAACTGGTTACGGGCAACGGATGAAAAGGAGCGGATTGATCGCGAACGGATCAAACACCAAGGGACCAGCCTGGAAATCGCCGTGGCGGGTCTGTGCGCCCCGGATAGACTGCTGGACTATATTGAAAACTTCATTCTCTACTATCAGGAGAACCAGAAAATAATCGCCCAGAACCACCAGTTCATGGGCGTCAACAAGGCGTATGACGTATTCCTCAATCGGGAGGAGAAAGAGGGCAAGCTTGGGGTGTTCTGGCATACCCAGGGGGCGGGCAAGAGCTTTTCCATGATCTTTTATACCCGCAAAATTTTCAGGAAACTAACCGGCAACTACACCTTTGTGGTGATCACCGACCGGGAGGATCTGGACGGTCAGATCTACCGCAATTTCTTAAATACCGGAGCGGTGAAAAAGAGCGACGCCGCCCAGCCCAAGGACAGCAAGGAGATGCGTAAATTTCTGGGGCAAAACAAACGCATCGTCTTTACCCTGATCCAGAAATTTCGCTATCCCAAAGGCAAGAAATATCCCTTATTGTCCGACCGAGACGATATCGTTGTGATTGTGGACGAGGCCCACCGCACCCAGTATAAAACCCTGGCCGAAAATATGCGACAGGGACTGCCCAATGCCCAGTACCTGGCGTTTACCGGCACACCGCTGCTGGGACGGGAGCGGAAAACCAGCGCCTGGTTCGGAGATTATGTGAGCGAATACAACTTTCAGCAATCCATGGATGAAGGCGCTACCGTTCCGCTCTTTTATAAGAAACGGGTACCTGAGGTATTGAACCAGAATGAAGACCTGAGCGACGAGTTCTACGAGATTTTGGAAGATGAAAATCTCGATGACGTCCAGCGGGCCAAACTGGAAAGGAAATTTGCCACCGAGATCGAGGTGATCAAGCGGGATGACCGCCTGGAAACCATCGCCAAAGACATTGTGTACCATTTTTCCCGCCGGGGATATCTGGGCAAAGGGCTGGTGATATCGGTGGATAAGTTCACCGCCGTGAAAATGCTAGACAAAGTGCGGCATGACTGGAAAGCGGAAATCAAAACCCTGCTCGGCCGCATCAAGAACTCCGACAATGACATTGAAAAGGCCCGATTGAAAAAAGTGGCTGCCTATATGCGTAAGGTTGAAATGGCCGTGGTGATCAGTGAAGATGCCGGAGAAGAGAAAAAGTTTGCGGATCAGAAACTGGACATCAAGGCGCACCGGGACCGAATGAAGTGCTTGGATGAACACGGCCACGACATCGAGTACAACTTCAAAGACCCTGAGCATCCGCTGCAATTGGTCTTTGTGTGCGCCATGTGGCTCACCGGATTCGATGTCCCCACCTTATCCACCCTCTATCTCGATAAACCCATGAAGGATCATACCCTGATGCAGGCCATCGCCCGCGCCAACCGGGTGACGCCCTTTAAAATCAATAAGGTGACCAAGAGAAACGGTGAGATCGTGGACTATTACAATGTCTTTCGAAACATGAAAAAGGCATTGAAAGATTATGCCCAGGGCGAAGAGGGACTGGATGAGGCGCCGGTCAGGGAAAAAGGAGAGTTGTTCAAGCTGCTGGATGAGGCCATTGGGCAAGGGGTGGAATTTTGCCGGGAGAAAGGGATCGATTTAAACAGCCTGCTGGTGAAGGATGAGGTATTTAAGAATATCAAAAGATTCAAGACCTACGCCGATATTCTGCTCGGCAAGGACGAGTGGCGCAAGGCGTTCAATGTGTATGATAATACGATTTCATCCCTGTACGAGGCCTGCAAACCGGAGATCCTGGGGCAACGGCAGCAACCATTGGTTTCTGTGTTTCAATATTTGCGAGGGGTTATGGAGAGCATCATCGAGCAGCAGGATATCGATGCCGCTTGTTTAAGAATCGCGAAGTTGCTCGATGAGAGCGTGGTCGTCGACCATTACGACGGGCGACCCACGGGTGAAGAAGTGCCGGAGTATCAAATCGTTCAAAAGGGCAAAGCCTGGGATTTAAGCAAGATTGATTTTGAAAAACTGAAGGATGACTTTCAGCATGCGGCTTACAAAAATATCGAAATCACCGACCTGCGGGTATTCATAGAGCGAAAGCTGGAGCAGATGATCCGGCAGAATGCAACCCGCATGGACTTCGCCCAAAGGTTGCAGGAGATCATCGATACTTACAATGCCGGCGGCACATCCACGGAGGAGTATTATAACGACCTGGTGAATCATGCCCGGGAGATGAAGGAAGAAGACGAGCGGCATGTCCGAGAAGGGTTGACCGAGGATGAATTGGAACTGTTTGATTTGCTGAAAAAAGAGAAAATGAACGGGGCGGAGACCCAAAAGGTCAAACTGGCGGCCAGATCGCTTTTACATCGGTTATTGGAAGAACATCCCAAGGTGCTGGTTCAGGATTGGTTTAAAGACAACCAAAGCAGAAAGATTGTTCGCGCCGCTGTTGAGGAGGTGTTGGACGAGAACTTACCGGATAGCTATGACCTCGTGCTGTTCAAGAAAAAATGCGACAACGTTTACGAATTAATATTCGATCATGCCAGCCAGGAACGAAAATGGGCGGCGTGATAAACAACGGGATGTTATGAAAAAAGTGAAAGAAATGCCGGCATTCAACCGGCCCCGGGAAAAGCTGCGGGAAAAAGGAGCGAAGGCCCTATCGGACAAGGAATTATTAGCGATTCTTCTGGGTAGCGGCACCCAAACCCAGGATGTATTGACCTTGGCGGGGCGCACCCTGAAAATCCTGGATGACACCAGTGCCAACCCCACCCTTGAGCAGCTCCAAGCCATTGACGGCATCGGCCCGGCCAAGGCAACCACGATTCTTGCCGCCCTTGAATTCGCCCGTCGCCGTATCCGCCCCGAAGGGTTTAAAATCGGTTTGCCGCCGGATGTATTGCCCCTGATTCAACATTTGGCGGACCGAAAACAGGAACACTTTCTGTGTATATCCCTAAACGGCGCATACGAGGTCATCGCCGTCCGCACGGTCTCGGTAGGCCTGGTCAACAAAACACAGGTTCATCCCCGAGAGGTTTTCGCGGATCCTCTCACCGACCGTGCAACTGCCATCATTGTGGCCCACAACCATCCCACAGGCAACCTCACCCCCAGCAAAGATGATATAGCTATTACCAGACAGTTGAAATCCGCCGGTGAAACTCTCGGAATCAGACTTCTTGATCACATTATTTTCAGCCATAAAGGGTATTATAGCCTACTGGAGAATCATGAATTGGAACTATAAAGAATCTGGGTGACACGGTGATAATTTTCAGATTGTTGCATCTATTTCGAATTTTTTGATGTGAGCATGGGGTCAAATCTCCTCTTGACTCGCATTGCGAGTGAGGTGGACGTTCTTGCAGTTATGCATTTCTCCCCGGATTTCAGGGGTATTTAAATGGCTGCGGAAATTGGATGGACACATAATTTGATCATTCTGGATAAGTGGAAGGATGATCTGGAATGAGCATTTGCCCTCGTTTGTTTGGCAGTCTCAGATAAACGGCCCTAACGGCATGTTTGAAAACTGAGCGGCTGTATCGTGCGATTTTAAACAGTTGTGTTTTCATAATAATAGCTATAAAATAAGAACCTTATGCTTTATCGTCAACTGGTCAAGCGGGGTGTTCAGCGGTGAGAATGGTTACGATGCTCATAAATACTCAACCTAAGGAAGTATTCAATGAATCAAAAAACAATTATTGATTTTTGGGCATCCGAAGCAGAAGAATCTCTCCATGTTGCAAAACATCTTTTTGAAAAAAAAGATTATTCTTACGCGCTTTTCTTTGGCC
>CAYPQJ010000034.1:0-28419 GCA_964412835.1 uncultured Desulfobacteraceae bacterium
GTTGAAATGGAAAGGCTTTTTATACTCCAGACGATGGAAATGCTTGCCTTTGCTGCTTTCGGCTATACGGAATGCTTTTTTCATAAATTTTTTTTATTGGCTTTTTCATGGGGTGAACCAGGATATATGCCATTACCGAGGTTTTGCAAGCGGTTTTCAGATATGATATTCTTTAATGGACTTGAAGCGCTGAAGGTATTTTCGATTATGGGATCTTGGTAAGCATCAACAGACTTTCGTCTTTCAAAGCACCAGATATTTCTTGATGACCGCTTCGTTTTCCCAGATGCCTTCCATGCTGTCTTCATGGACGATGGCGCCCTTTTCGATAATGTAGCCACTGTCGCAGACTTTCCGGCAGAATTTGAGGTTCTGGTCCGCCAGAAGGAGGGTCATTCCCCTTTCCTGGATTTCATGAATGACATCTATCAAGCTTCGAACGATCAGAGGGGCGAGCCCTTCGGAGGGTTCATCCAGAAGGATCAATCCCGGATTGGCCATGAGGGCTCTCCCCAGGCTGAGCATCTTTTTTTCACCGCCTGATAGATTTAGCCCTTTCTGTTTACGCCTGGAACGAAGAATGGGGAAAAGTTCTTCCACCCGGTCCAGGTTGTAGTATCCGGTCTGACGGGATAATCTTGCCGCAATCTGAAGGTTTTCACGGCAGGTCAGATCGGGGAAGATTCGAAGGTCGTCCGGGATGTAGGCCAAGCCTAGCCTGGCCATGGCATGGGCGGGATTACCCGTTACGTCCGCCTCTTTGTAACGGATGCTTCCGCTTTTAGGCGGCGTCAATCCCATAATGGAGCGCAGGGTAGTGGTTTTGCCGACACCGTTACGGCCCAAGAGTGCCACTACCTTTCCGGAATCCACCTGGAGGGAAACCTGGTGCAGAATGTGAGAAGTGCCGTAGTAGGTGTTAATGGATTGCACCTGAAGGATCATTCCATCACCTCCTCGCCGAGATAGACTTCCCTGACCTGCTTGCTGTCCTGTATTTCATCGCTGGTCCCGTCTGCGATAATATCGCCATGATGCAGAACCACGACCCTGTCCGACAGGGAAAAAACAATATCCATGTCGTGCTCGACGATAACGAAAGTTGTTCTTCCTTCGGCTGAGAGACGTTTGATATTTTCTAGAACTTTGACACGTTCCACGGGATTCATCCCGGCGGTGGGTTCATCCAGAAAAAGAAGCCGGGGTCGAACGGCAAGGGCAATGCCCACCTCCAGCAGACGCTGGTCCCCGTGGGAAAGGACTTTGGCAGGGGTATGGGCCACGTTTTCAAGACCCACCCGTTCAAGAACCTCATAAACTTCTTTGTGAGTCTCTTTTTCCCCGGAGACCGGACGAAACAGCCGGGTACCCCTTTTCCGAACAGCCAGTACCGGAATCTGGATGTTGTCAAAAACAGTCAGATCAGGAAAGACGTTGACCACCTGGAAAGACCGGCAGAGCCCCAGCCTGACCCGTTTGTGAATGGGCAGTTGGGTGATATCCTTTCCCTCAAACAGGATCTCTCCGGAATCCACCGGCAGGGAACCGGAAAGCATGTTGATCAGGGTGGATTTGCCTGCCCCATTGGGTCCGATAATGGATGTGAGAACCCCCTTTTCAAGGGTGAGATCGATCCCGTTGGCCGTTACCACCTTGCCAAAAGCCTTATGCAGTTTCCTGATTTCGAGGAGCGGCACGGTCACGGGTTGCCTCCTGATTTAGAAACGGATCGTACCCTTTGAAACAGTTGGGTCATGCCGCCCACAACCCCGCCCCGAAGACCCATGATGATCACAAGGAGGATAATACCGAACCAGAGCATCCAGTTTTGGGTAAACCGTTCAATAATTTCCCGAAGGACTATGAAAATAACACTCCCCACCAAGGGCCCCGCAAAGGTTTGTATGCCCCCGATGAGGCTGACCAGGATAGGTTCCGCCGAGTGGCTCCAGTGGGCGGAGAAAGGGTCGGTATTACTTTCCAGGAGCGCTCCAAGACTTCCGGCCAAACCCGCAAAGGTCCCGGAAATCACAAAGGCGGCCAGTCGGTAGTTCTTTACGGACAACCCTGCAAATTCCACGCGGCGATCGTTCTCCCTGAGACCGGACAGAATCAGACCGAACGGGGAGTTCCGGATCAGGTAAATAACGCCCACGCTGAGTACGAACCAGAAAAGAACAAAGAAATAATAGTATTCGGTTTTGTTTAACGGGATACCGGCAAAGCCGAGTGAAATCGGCGCCCGCATAATCCCCACCAGGCCGTCATCTCCCCCCGTGATCTCGCGCATATTCCAGATGAGGGAGAATACCATCATCCCGAAGGCAAGGGTCAGCATGGCAAAGTAGATTTCCGTGTGGCGAACGCAGAAAAAGCCGACGATGACCGCCAACACGCAAGCCAGAATAACCCCAACCAGGATCCCCAGCAACGGATTTTGGGATACATGAATGGAGAACAGCCCCAGTCCATAAGCGCCGCCCGCGTAGAAAGCCGCATGACCGAAGGAAAGCAGTCCGGTCCTCCCCAGGAGGAGATTGTACCCAAGGGCGAAGATGGCCAGGATCATAACCCTCATGCTCAGATAAACCACGAATCTCCCGGAAAAAAGACCGATGGCCAAAAGCCCCACCAGTACTGCGGCAATAAGAACCCAGGTCCAGGAACGTTGCATTTATGCGGCCTCCCCGAAGAAGCCCTGCGGTCTCCACAGCAGGACCGCGGCCATGAGAATAAAGGTTAGAAACATATCGAACGTGGGAAGATACCGGGTACCGAAGGAAGACAAAAGCCCGATGATCAAGGCCCCAAGAAAAGCGCCTTTGAGGCTTCCCAACCCCCCGATGACGGCCACGACGAACGCATTGATAATAACGGTTTCTCCCATGCCCGGGGTCAACAGTCCCACATAGGGGACGGCGAGGCCGCCACCCACGGCCCCAAGCCAGGTTCCAAAAACAAATACGGCGGTAAAAAGCGCTGAAACCCGAACCCCGATGGCCGAAGCCATCTCACGGTCTGAGGAGGCGGCCCGGATAATTCGGCCCCACCAGGTCTTCTCCAGCATGGCCCACATGCCTAAGGCAACCAGGGGTCCCACTGCAATGATAAACAGATTGTAAACAGGAAAATTCCGGCCCATGATGGGTATGGATCCTGAGAGTCCGGGAACCATGGGAGAACTGATGGAACCGGCGCCCCAGACCACTTTTACGAGATCGTCAAAAAGAAGGACAAAGGCAAAGGTGAGCAGAAGTTGATAAGGCAGATCCAGGTGATAGACGTAACGGAGGAAAAACCGTTCCACGATAAATCCCACCACACAGACGCACAGGGGGCCAAGGATCAGACCGAGCCAGAAATTATCCCCCATGACACTGAGAACCGTGTAGCAGAAATAGGCCCCCAGCATGTAAAAACTGCCGTGGGCGAAGTTGAGGACGCCCAAGACGCCGAAAATCAGGGTCAGACCGCTGGCCACGAGCCAGATGAACATCCCCGTGGACAACCCCGCCAGGCATACGTGGACAATGGATTCCAGCATGTGATTCGCTCTCCCGGAAACAGATCAACGGACCATGGTTCAAGCTGCATTTAGCTTTTAGCCGTTAGCTTAAAAAACGCGACCCTTTGTATGACTTTTTGAGATCGTTCGCCTAAAAGCTAACCGCTAATTGCTAATTGCATCATTTGGATTTCAATCAGAAGGGCGGCGTCGTTTCCGGGCCCTTAAATGGCGGCCGGTTAAAGCATTCTTTAGCCGGAACCAGCACCTTTTTCCCCATGACTTTGAAAGGAAATTTGCTATCCGTTTGGGTCAGCCCCCAGGGGACATCATACATGGCCTGATGGTCTTCCTTCCGGAAATTCCGGTACCCTGCGGGGGAAGCCAGCATCATCCCTTCCATGGCATTAATAACTTTCGCCGTATCCTTGGAACCGGCCGTTTCAACCGCCTTTTTGAAAGCATACATGGTGGAGTAGCCCGTTTCGGACACGTAAGCCGGGTAATGGTTCCAACGTTTTCGGAATCTGGCCACCCAGTTCTGATTGATATGGGTTTCCGGATACTGGAAGAAATAGCGCCCGGATATCCAGATATTGTCCGGCATTTCTGCGCCCAGCCCTTCCAGAACATCCATGGCGGCGCCTACCGGCAGCATCACGTGTTTGATCTTGTCAAACATGCCAGCCTGTTTGGCCTGTTTGATAAAGGTGATGAGTTCTCCGGCCCATTCGGTTGAGTAGAAACCTTCGGGAGCGGCGTCCATAATGGTATTGATGTGGGGTCTGAAGTCGGTGGTGCCGAAGGGCGCCCATGATTCAGCGATGAATTTTGTGTCCGGTTTCAGTTTGCCCAAAGTGTTTTTGAACATTTTCCAGCAGGTATAGCCGTATTCATACTTGGGGCTGATGGTTGCCCAGGTTTTTACCGGCAGATCCTTGGCCACGAAGGCCGCGGCGTTTCCATCCTGGTAGGTGGGCGTACAGATACGGAAAATCTGCTTGATGCCGTTCTTGTACACCTGTTCTTCCGTGAGCTTTTCCGTTGCGGCGTGGGTCACCATGAGGATGCGATCCAGCTCCTTCATGATCGGCGCCAGGGCCAGGGCCTGGCCCGAGGAATCCACTCCCGCCAGGAAGTCGGCCCCCCAGCTGTCCACGAAATAACGGGCGTTTTTGATGGCCTGGGGTTTTTTCAGGGTGGAATCCCGAAACTGGACGTCCAGCTTGACGCCGGCAATGCCGCCTGCGGCATTGATCTCTTCCATGGCCATTACCGCGCCCATCTTGTGGAATTCACCATAGCCTGCAAGGGCACCTGACATAATGGCCTGGTAGCCCACCTTGATGGGGCCTTTAACGGCAGGCGTTGCTGCCCACACGCCCGTTGGTTTTACCACCCCGGGTCCCAAGGCAGCAGCCGCTGCGGTCACCATGCTCGCCTTTACGAAATCTCTCCTGGTAATCCCTTTTTTCTCCATACCAACCTCCCTAAGTTTTAAATAGCGTTTGCGGTTTCGATGGTTCCCCAAAAAAACAGAAAGAGTAAAATCTTAAAGCCCGGCGTATATGCTCCATTTTCTAAGTTAAAGCAGATGAATAATCAACCATTAGAAGGGGTTTATGTTGTAAAAAAGAAGTAACGAATTCAACAGAAACTTTGAATCGAAATGCCCTTTGTTGTTTATCAAACCACCCCATTTTCGTCAAGGAAAACCCTGTTTTTTGAGGAAGAGGGTCCATGTTTTCGGGGGCAAAGCGCATCGTTCGCAGCCCTGGGCCTCCTTGAAAGCTTCAAAGTCGGCTTCGCCAGCCCTGGGGTCCATATAGAGACCCGTTTACGTCCACCGCAACAGCACTTCAGCCAACACCTCTTTTCCCACCGGTTTGGGAACGTGGTCATTCATCCCGGCCCGCAGACACGCGTTTCGACCTTCTTCACCCGTATGGCCGGTCATTGCCACGATGGGAACATCTGGGTTTTGCACCGAATCGGATTTACGAATTGCCTTCGTGGCTTCGAAACCATCCATCTCGGGCATCTGGCAATCCATCAACACCAGGTCAAATGGTTCACGTAACAGTGCCGCCAGCGCGGCTTTTCCGTTCTCGGCAACTGCAACCGTATGCCCCTGTCGCTCCAGCAACCGACTCATTAATTTCTGATTGACCCGATTATCTTCAGCAACCAGAATGTGCAACGCACGCGGTTCTTTTTTTAAGGAAGCAGGTGACCTTTCGGGCATCGGCTGTTCCTCCAGAGACAGATTGGGACAAACCACTCTGAAAACCGTACCCTCTTCAAGCGATGTACCGAATGAAGCGTGACCTTTTAAATACCGTTCGTTCAAAAGCTTAATGCTGTAAGTGCCCAGGCCACGACCCGAACCTTTGGTGGAAAACGACCGTTGAAAAATCTGTAACTGGATTTCAGGTGGAATAAACCCCGGGTTGTGCACCCAGAATGCAGCACCCCGTTCATCTGCTTCACAACCCAGCGTGACGGTTTCACCAGGCTTTGAAGCCTCCAACGCGTTCTTCGTCATATTACCGATCACGCGCCGCAACAGCGCTCGATCCGTTATCAGTGTGCCTTCATAGGCATCATCATCAATCCGAATGTGACGTCCGCGCGTCACTTCATGCCCCATATACAACTCAGTAATTTCTTCCAGAATTTCATCGGTACCAAAAGCGCTCGGATGTGTGGCCAGTTCCTCTTTTTCCGCGGCCGCCAGTTGCCGCTGGGCCTGAATTTCTTCAATCAAGTCGTCCGAAAGCCTCAGAATGATATCCTGAAATTCATTTAATTCTTCCGGATTTGCCTCACGAATCAGTTCAGCCGAACCTTTGAGCCCTCCAGCCGTGTTCAGAATATCATGAAAAAATATTCGTTCCAGCGCTTCACGCCGTTTCTCATGACTGGTATCCACCACGGTAAAGAGCGTAAAAACCTCTCCACCCAAAACCAGCGGCTTTGCCCAAACGCGCAGATCCAACGCATCTCCCGTCTGATCCTGAATGATGCGGCACTCCTGAACATCTGCTCTGTTTTCCTGACTCGAAAGAATGGCTTTTACAGCGCCGCAGGTACTGCAAAAGCGGGTGGTCCCACAACCACCTTTCGATTCAAATGCATGCACGCATTTCAATATTTCTCCGGGACGGCAACCGAAAACACGGGGGATGTCTTCAGTTTTGATACCCAGCGTATGGTATAGGCTTTGGTTTGTATACACAATCTGCCGCTCCCGGTTCAACACAAGCAGGATATCGGGCACGGCGTCGACCATTTGCGTCATCAGCGGCATATTTTGAAAAAGCAGACGCTGTCGCTCGATCTCATCAACCGAAGCGAATTCAGCTGGGGCAAATGCTGTTTGAACTTCCATCTGTTCCATTACACCACCTCCGCAAAATCAGTTTCGCCAAGTTCAAAACCGCACATTATTTAATTTGTTATAGATACCATTGGATCTTGATTACAAGCAAAAGAATATTTAAAAACGAGAAAAACAACGGATTTTGAAATGGAAAGGCGGTTGTCAGTTCATGAAAATACACTTGTCTGGTAAGCGCTGTTCCCATATGGTCAGAATGTAAGTTTTGACTCCCGTCCAATATGGGCAACAACCGCCCGTTCGAGACGGATCAGCCGTTCCTTTTTCCGCTATCATTCCATAGACATAAAGCAGCATAGGCCCGGTAGGGGCGCACTGTTCGGCCATCTCCTTTATCTCCTTTCTCGAGGGCACCCTGCCCTTCTCTGTCAATGCTTTGATCACCCCCAGATCAGTGGCGGGAAAGCTGTCGACCATCCTCAGTCCCCGCATGGCAACATAATGAACCGTCCACTCTCCGATTCCTTTCAAGGCCAAAAAATTCTCACGAAATGTTTCAAAAGGCTGATGGGTCATGAGCTTTACACGCTGGTCCAAAATGGCCTGTGTAACGGTTTTAAGGGTCGTCTGTTTGGTTCGGGGAATCCCGAGGCCATCGAGATCAAGGTCAAACATCTTGCGAACCCGGTTAATGATATCCGTATGGCACCCGATGTTGTCACAAGTGATCCTCAATTCCAGAGCCGATTGATCCGGGTTGTCCGTAATGGTAAAATAACCTTTGGCATTCTTTATTCGAAACGTTCTGCTATAGCCTGTCTCCGTGACCACCTCCACACCTTTGATGGCCCTTCGTTTCATAAAGGACAATACCTGGTTGAAATGGAAAGGCTTTTTATACTCCAGACGATGGAAATGCTTGCCTTTGCTGATTTCGGCTATACGGAATGCTTTTTTCATAAATTTTCTTTTAATGGCTTTTTTCATGGGGTGAACCAGGATATATTCTATTATCAAGGTTTTGCAAGCGGTTTTCGGATATGATATTCCTCCAACTTTCAAACCAGAACCTATTTTGCAACTAAAAACAGTTGCTTTTTCTGTACGGATATCATAGGTTTTTCTCAAGGTGGATTATGAGTCGTAAAGATAAACTATTATTAAGATTGCATAGACGTCCGAATGACTTTACATGGGACGAGCTTTCTGTACTTTTAAAATCGTTTGGATATAAACAAGCCAAGCCCGGTAAGACAGGTGGATCACGAAGACGTTTTATTCATCCAACATCGGCCACCATCACTTTGCATAAACCACACCCCAATAACATTCTGAAAATTTATGTGATTGATGATATCCTTGAATTTCTTAAAAAGGAGGGGATGTTATGAAAGATATGATGAGTTATAAAGGATATTATGGTTCAGTTCATTACAGCGATGAAGACCAGATTTTTCACGGGAAGATCGAATTTGTTCGCAGCCTTGTTAGCTATGAAGGCAATAGTGTTAATAGCTTACGCAAGGCATTTGAAGGGGCGGTAGATGACTATTTAGATCTTTGCGCTAAAGAAGGCAAAATCCCTGATAAACCATTTAAGGGCAGCTTTAATGTTCGAACCGGGAGTGACCTTCATCGCGAAGCAGTTTTATCAGCTAAAGCCAAAGGAACTACCCTAAATACGTTAGTAACAGAAGCGCTTGAGAAATATTTAGCCGCCTGATTGTATGGAGAACAAAGAAAATACAGATTGTGGGCGAACTTAAACGTGAAAAAACCTATCCTGACGGTACGGAAATCCGATCAGCGTGCAACTGGCTGGCCAACTTTTCTTTGCCTTGACTTAGAGGGCTTGTAAATGGGTAATTTTCGTTTTTTTGACGTTCTCGTTGCGGGCGCCGGTCCCGGCGGCGCGGTGGCTGCGAAGAAGTGCGCTGAACTGGGTCTCAAAACATTGCTGGTGGAGAAAAAAACGCTGCCCCGTGATAAAGTCTGCACCGGTATGATCATGGGAGACTGGGCGGTCCACATCATTCGGGATGAATTCGGAATTATACCCAAAACCCTCCTGGTTGATCCGCCGGCGCTTAAAGGTCACAGGCTCCATGTGGCCGGGGCCCTGGTGCAAAGCCTTGAATGGCACACGCCGCTCTGCCGGCGAAAGGACCTGGATTTCTGGCTGGTGAAACAGGCCGAAGCATCCGGTGTTACATTAGAAACAAGGGCTCGTGTTGTTGATGTGGTTCAGGAAGAAAATAGCCTTCGCGTTATCATTCAAAGTCGGAACCAGACACAGGAACTAAAGGCCCAGTTTGTTATCGGGGCCGACGGCGCAACATCGGTGGTCCGGCGTACCACTTTCCCGAACCTCAAAGTGCCCTACTCGGGGCCCGTGAGAGAAGGCTACAGGGGATCACTGGATCTTGAAAGAGATTACATCCACTGGTTTTTCCCCACAGGACTGCCGCGTCCCCGTTTCAACGTGAACCACAAAGATGACCTCTTTCTGATCGAGGGATCTGGAATCCGCGAACTTTCCGAAGAAATCAGGGACACGCTCTTGCCCTACGGTTTTGATCCCGAAAACAAACCCCTTTGGAAAGACGGCTGCGCCATTGCAATGCTGCACGACCCGCTCATTTCCGGCACCTTTGAACCGGCCATGGGCAATATCCTCCTGGTGGGGGACGCGGCCGGCCTGATTTTCCCCATTACGTTCGAGGGCATCGGTTCGGCGCTTAAAAGCGGCCTGGGGGCAGCCGAATCCATCCGGGACAGCCTTGATACAAAAACCCCTGCTGCGCCTCTCTATCTCCAGAAAATCACACCCATTGTTAAGACGATTAAGCGACTTCATAAGGTTCAGAAAAGGCTGAAAAGCAGAACTGCTGAGGGAAGCGACCATTTTGCCGCGGCCCTTTTGAAGGCGTATCGTGAAACCCTGACTGTTCAGTCAAGTATTTAGGGCCTCGGCAATCTTTTCGGTTGTACGTTTTTCAAACTGAAGATCCGCGTCATTTTCTCTCTGTTCAATGAGTAGCACAAGTGGTGCGGGAACAATTGAAAATCAGAAAATATTCAGAATGCCGCGAAGAACCAGGCCGGTAAAGAGATCAAAGAACGTCCGATTCACTGATCTTTCGAAAATGGTATCCCAACCTTTGGCGGGAGGCTTATGAAACGCAGTGGCGTTTTGAAATCGTATCTTTGTGTTGATGGTTTTGACTGAATTTTGTTATGATCCGGAAAGGTATATGCCCCGGCACCGTTGATATCCCGAAACCAAGGATCTGAACATGACAAAGCCCAAGTACCTCTTTACGGCCAATGCCATGATTATTGCCGATTGCCTGGCCAACCTGTGTGCCGTGGTGGCAATAAACAACCTCATGCATGCAACCATTATCAAAGCCTCTCCGGAAACCCTTGGGTTCACGATGAAATTCAGCCATTTTTATTCTCCTTTCGCCTTTGTGTTCTCCGTTTCCATCGTGTTCTTATATGAATTGCCCATCCGTCGATGCCTGAAAAGGATCTATCAGCAAAAAAAAACTTCCCCTGAGCATCTGGAAAAAGCGCGTCAAAAACTGCTCAATGAACCTTATTTTGCCATTGCGCTGACTTTCTTCACCTGGCTGGTTCCCGCCCTGATTTTGGGAGTGGTGTACATCAACAATAACGAACTTTCTCAAATAACGGTCCTGGTGGTCCTTCGCACGCTGCTGACCGGTCTTGCCGCCCTGGCGCTGGCCATCAGCATCTTGCCCTTCTGTATCGTTTTCCTGGGAACCTGGGAGTTCAAACATTCCAATTTGCTGACGCCTCAGCAGAAAATTGATGACTTTGCCAGCCTTTTGTTGACGATATTCCTGGTCTTCATCCCCTTCATTGTGGGATTGACCTGTCTTGTAACCGCTAACCTGACCCGGCCCCTTAAAGAGATGACCGGTGTTCTGAAAGATGTCCGGAATGGCCTCTTCGACCGAAAGGTCAGAGTGGTTTCCAATGATGAGCTGGGTTACACCGGGGACGTGATCAATGAAATGACGGAAGGCCTTCAGGAACGTGAGATTATCAAAGATGCCTTTGGGAAATACGTGGCCGAGGAGGTTCGTGACGAAGTGCTCTCAGGTCGGATTCCGCTGGATGGGGAAAAGAAAGAGGTAACGGTTCTCTTCTCCGACCTTAGAAATTTCACCCCCATGACGGAAGAAAACGACCCGAAACTCGTGGTCAAAATCATGAACGGCTATTTCAAAGAGATGGCTGAGGCCATACAAAATGAAGGGGGCCTGGTCCTCCAATTCATCGGAGATGAGATTTACGCGGTTTTCGGGGCACCCGTCTTCCGACCGGATCATCCCGCCAGGGCCTTCCGAGCCGGACTGGAAATGAGACGACGTCTGGTTGAACTCAATAAACGCTTCGAAGAAAAGGGTTGGCCCAAACTAAGTCATGGAATCGGTATCCATACCGGTGAAGCGTTGGCCGCCAATATCGGCAGCCCTGACCGTCTTTCCTATCTTCTGGTGGGTGACACGGTCAACCTGGCCTCCCGGCTGCAGTCTCTGAACAAAGAGACGGGGACGGAGATGATTATATCAGCCGATACCCATGCCTTTTTAAGTGAATCCGATCTGAGTGCAGCCAAATTGAACCGACTGCCCCCAGCTCAGGTGAAGGGGAAACGCCGGCGGGTTGAAATTTTCGCTTTGGCTTGAAATGACCCTGAAAGACCGGCGGAAAACAGCACTTTTATAATTATGGATCTTCCAATGCAATCCCTTCTCCATAAACCGGCATGGGAACTGGCTGAACTGATCCGTAACAGGGATCTTTCGCCCGTTGAACTGATGAAAATAACCCTCGATCGAATCGAGGCTGTAAACCCTGTCATCAATGCCTTTGTTGCGTTGCGGGCCGACCAGGCCATGGCAGACGCCAAAAGAATCGAAACACAGATTATCAATGGCATGACACCGGGTCCACTGGCCGGTATCCCCGTTGGCGTGAAAGATCTGGAAGACGTGGAAGGCATGGTTACCAGCTTCGGTTCCATCCCCTATAAAGATAATGTGGCGGAACAGGACTCTGTCCAGGTAGCGCGGCTGAGGCGTGCAGGGGCCATCGTGGTGGGTAAAACCAACACCCCGGAATTCGGGTTCACCGGGTTCACCAAAAACCGATTGTACGGCGTCACACGAAATCCGTGGAACCGGGACCGAACCCCCGGCGGGTCCAGCGGGGGCTCGGCCGCTGCCGTTGCCGCGGGCATGGTTCCCCTGGCCACGGGTTCGGATGCGGGGGGATCCATCCGCATTCCCGCCTGCTATTCCGCGTGCTTCGGCATAAAGCCGACCTTCGGGCGGATCCCTTTCGGGCCATCAGACCGCCTCCCCATGACGCGCACCTGGACCCTGGGGCCGCTTACCCGGAGTGTTGCCGATGCCGCCCTCTACCTGGACTGTACGGCGGGGAATCATCCGGCTGATCCCGAGTCCCTACCTCGCCCATCCTTCTCCTATCTAGAGAGCCTCAAAATGCAACCTGAGGGTTTGACAATCGGTTTCAGCCCGGATCTGGGATATGCGCGAGTCCAAAAAGACGTGATGGCTCTCGTCAAGAAGGCCGTAGCCACATTTGAAAAAATGGGTCATCGGGTGGATATCTGGAACGGCCCACTCCCGGACGTGAGCCGGGCATGGTCTGATCTGATGAATTGGGAATTATGTGGAAAGTTACATGGGGATCTGGAAAGAATCAGACCTGAGCTGGGACGGACCCTTGCCCAATCCCTGGACAGCGCAAAAGATCTTTCCATCCAAGACCATGTGAACATTCAGGAAACCCGAACCGATTTAAACCGGGTCCTCTGGAAATTCTTCAACCGTTTTGACCTTCTTTTGACGCCCACCATGCCCACCGAAGCATTTTCGGCAAAAGGCCCCCCGCCCTCGGATATTGACGGCGAACCGATCCCACTGCTCGGCGCCGTAGCATTTACATACCCGTTTAACCTCTCCGGCCATCCCGCCGCTACAGTCAGAGCCGGACTCACTGAATCGGGTCTGCCGACGGGCCTTCAGATCATCGGTCCCAGGCATCATGATGCCAGAGTCCTTCAAGCAGCCTATCAATATGAACAAGCATCACCCTGGAATGATCACTGGCCTGATCTTTAAGCAGGATTTGGAGACATCCTCAAATTGTAGGATAACTTTTTTTCAAGAGCGTTCCTCTTTTTTTGCAACAAATAAACCCTTTAACGATTGTACCATGGCATAGTGAGCCTTTTCCTCATTCGCCATCTGACCGAATATTTTCTTGTACTCTGGATTTTCCAATTCATCGTGGAGGACCTGATAAATATCGTACATTTTTTTTTCAATTTTCTGGATCTGATCGAAATAGTGCAGGAAATCATTTTCAGTAAACATCGATCGATCCTCCTTGAATCCGTTTCATAAGGGAGTTCAGCAAATTCTTATGTTTAATATTGGCCTTAATGAGAATTTCAAGCGTTTCTTTTATCTGGGAGATATTCGATTCCGGAAGGCCGCTTCTTGAGATAATCGCCGCGAGATGTCTTGAATAAATCGTAACAGCGCTCTCTTCCGTCTTAATACCCTCTTGAATATGTTTGATCAACTCTTCCTTGGTCATTTTGTGAAACCTCTAATCCATTGATGGGGAGAACAAGCGGTTGCCCCCGGGATATGGCCGTATGGAGCCTTCCCCATGCTGTTTATACGCCAGTCATTTTCCTTCTTCACCTGAAACCATATCAACCCGCTCAGCTTCCATTCCCTGGCCGTCTCGAATGCGTTTTTGATCCACAGGCCCTTGTCGCCTCCCCGGTTCACGCTGGCTGTCTCAAACACAAAAATCGGCATGTCCGGAGCCAGTTGCCGCAGCTTTTCCCTGGCAGGACGGAATATGGCGGCGAACTCTTTCCATTGGCTGTCCCAACCGTTTTTCGCTCTTGTCTGGGTTGTCCCCCAATTATACCCGTCAATCCCCAGAACATCAACGTACGTATCGCCGGGGTAGTAATCCTCAATACGGTTCCAGGAGGCGCTCGGGTCATAAGAGGCGTTGGGCACCGATTCCGAGTTGGGGCAGAAAACCCATAATACGTTCTTCGCACCAGCCTTTTGAAAGATTGTCACCACATATCTGAACATACGTCTGTAGATGTGGGGACTTTCGGGGCCATACCCTTCCTTTTTCGTTCCCCAGTGATACCGCGCAACGTTCATCTCGTGAGCGAATCGCATCATGAATGGCCGCTTCCACAGTGCGGCTTGTTTGGCAAATTCCAGCAGATAGGGATCGTATACCCCGTTGAGAATGTCATGGCATGAGACCATGATCTCACGACCTTCGCTGTAATACATGGGTTCCCAGGTCAGGCAGGGTATGGCGCCCGTATTCCAGATAGCATCCAGGCTTTCTCTTGGGAAGCAGTGAGATCCCTGGCGCGTCATGGAAGGCCACTGAAGAAAAAAAGAGACCATTCCCGGCGATACCCCGATGGCTTCTTCTATGCTTTTTAAGCGCTCTTTGCCAATGGGATACCCATCCAGGGCTACACCGAAAAATAGGGGCGCTGAACCGCAATGGGGTGATCCGGCCCGTATCAGTGAAGGAAAAAGGAGCATCATGGAAAGGGGCACGAGCCAGAAATTTTTGAGTGTCATGATATCAGCTCTTTTCAGGGTTGTTAAAATAGAGCACGGAAGACAATATCAGAAAATGGTAGAGACACCAGCACATGTTGACCACAAGGGCAACCATGGGTTCCCGTTCATAAATCAGCCTGTTGACGCCCCAGATGATGGCTGAAAAATTTAAAATGGCCAGTGAAAGTTGTGGCCACAGGGCCTTGAGCGGCAATTGTTTGGCCCCGCCCTTTGGTGTGATCCCAAACGTGCCTTTAACCCCTATCAACCCCAACACGGATGCCTTGATATAGACCGGAAAGGTAATGCCCATAAGGAGCTGCCCCAGGACAAGGTCTTTGAAAGCATAGTTGCGCTGCTTCAGTGTCCAGAAGAAGATGGAAATGGTGAGGGTAAAATACGGGACAAAAAACAGCGCATAGATTTCCGGATTGGCAAAATAGCTTGGGACGTTCAAAAACATGTATAACAGGGGGCATAGGACCATTATCAGGAAGACCAGCCCAATGAAATAGTGGGTGCTTGACAGGAAATATTCCCACCACTTCACAAAGACCAGTTGCCGGGGATTGCGCAGGAAAAACCCGAGGACCCCTCTGAACAACCCAACCGTGCCAAGAGCCCATCTGAACTGCTGCTTGAAAAATCCACCAAGATCCTCCGGACCCATTCCAAATGCCATCACCTTTCCGATATAGGCGGATCGCCATCCCCTGAGGTGGAATTTCAGGGAGGTCGCGAAATCTTCGGTTACCGAACTTTCATCAAAGCCCCCCACATCCATAAGGGCCTCGCGCCTGAAAATAACATTGGTGCCGCAGCAGAACATAGCATCGCTCAGGCTCTTTCCCTCACATATGTATTCATAAAAGACCGCCTGCTGAAGACCGGAGGCGTGCGCGATACGGTTGGAATCAAAATTCGTATAATATTGGGGCGTCTGAATAAAGGCCAGTTTCGGATTCGCCTCCATCCTTGCAGCCAATGGCTCCACAAATTCAGGAAAAGGGTTCATGTCGGCGTCGAATACCACAATATATTTTTCTTTTCCCCTTTTTTCTGTACCCGAGTAATTGTGGTATTCAAACCCCTCCTTTGGTTTCCCTTCGATATAATCGAGGAAGTCATTGATCATCCCTGCCTTGGCGCCGCGCCATTGACGCCGGAAGAGACGTACCCCGATCCGCTGACACATTTCGTCAATAGACGGCCTGTAGCGTTTCCGCTCCTCAGGATCCTGGCCCGGCAGGTCATAACGGGTATCGTCTAAAAAGTAGATATATTTATTGGGGTAGGTAAGGTTGTAAAAGGTGACCAGCGTATCCTCTACAACTTCTAATGGTTCATTATATGAAGAAACAATAATGGCCACAGGTGGATATGTTTCAAGGGGCGGCAGGGAGTCATCTTGTTGAACCAGGCTTTTTCCATGGACCACGACGTGATAGATCTCAATAAAATAGCCGATACCGTGTATGATGATAAATGTTTCAGCAAAGAGGAGACAAAGAGCGACGATTTTTTCATACCAGTGATAATCCAGGATCAGAAAAAGGAAGGTCCTCACCAAAAGGTAAAGAACCGCGAGGATGATTACCAGAATCGGAAGCAGCAAAAGGACTGACCGACCAGCTTTAAATTTCTTTTCTTTCTTCATAGCATTAAAATTGATACCTGATATCGGCCCAGATACCTTCCGCATCCCACAGTTGAGAGCGATGGATCAGGCCCTGGAAACTGAATGTCCAGTGATCGAGGAACTCATAATGCCATCCTCCCCGGAGTTCCACGGCGGGGTTATGTTCCGTATCCGTGCCCAAGCTCAGGGCCAGATCGTAGAAATGAAGCTGACTGCCGCAGAACAGCAGCTTCGACAGATCATGATACCATTCAACCGTAACCCCGCCTGCGTAATAGTTCCGGGGAGTCCAGTAAGGGTGGATAATATTAACAAGTTGGCCATCTTCATATTGGTACACATCGAGGTTTTGAGTATTACGGTATTCACCGGCCAGTGCAACCTTGAATATCCTGGGATGATCGGTGAAGGAATAGCCCGCCTCCATCAGGTAGTGCTGCGCTTCATTGTCATCATTGTAATTCATGTATTTTGCTCGTCCCATGACTTCCAGCCTGCGGGTAATATTGGAGTCGATTGACATCCACCATGAGCTGGCCTGGATTCCCTGTCTAAGTCCAAAATAGTTGTAAAGCTCGTCTGTTCTGTCATAGCCCAGACCGAGGGTTGCATAATCCCTTAGATTAAACCAGAGGTGAGCGTAACCGGTATCCGTGTTCTTGAGTTCACTGTCTTGATATATTTTTTTGGTCCAGCCGGCCTCCCCCCGGATGTAAGGGGTCAATGTGCCGCTGCCACCGAGGGTGAAACCATTTGCTCCGTAGGACGTATTGTTAAAACTCGGGTGCTCGATCCAGTGATGACTGATCAGCTTGAGATGAAACCGGCAGTCGATGGGCACGTCCACTCCCAGATCGGTTCGATATCGATCGATCTCCGTCAGACCATGCCTTCCCCGTTCAGCCCAGTAAATCTGACCTAACTTTAACGAGGGATTGCGACGGATCTTCTGTCTTTCCAAGGCCTTCCCCGCCAAGCTGTGGAGTTTGTCCATATCCAAAAGTTTCCGGTATGTTTCCGCCTCACCATCACACAGGCCCAGTGCACATTCAATCTGGGCATAGTCAAAGATCGCCTCCTCGTTTCCAGGCGTGAAAGCGAGTAGCTCCTCATAGGCATCCATGGCCCGGGAAAATCGTTTGTCCCAGACAAGACGTTTTCCCTCACCCTCCAGGTAGGCCGTCTTTTGAATAACAAATGATGGGTACCATCGAATCAGGATGTCGTCAATCTGTCTGTTTGTGTCCGAAGAGAGGGTGGGCCTTAGTTTTTTCAAATCTTTACTGAATGCGTCAACACCCTGAAAAACGGAGCCTTTCTCCGCGCTCTCTGTCAACTTTTCGACTGCGCTGATTAAGTCGGGATTTCCAGATACCTCAGCAACCGGCCTCAGTGAGAGGGCAAGCTCATTATCAACCGGGGGTGTAAGGAGGCCTTCGTAAGCTTCTGAGGCGAGATCCATCTCCTTGGCCCATACAGCCGTGCGGGCCTTTTCCATTTGAGGAACGGGATCAGCAGGCGCCGTGCCATGGATTTTGTCGTATAAGGCAATGGATTCGTCATACCTTCTGCCCCATGCGAGCGCCCTGGCCCACCCGATGAGGATCTTCCGGTTGCCGGGAAACACCTGTGCAAGGGCTTCAAAACGTTTTATGGCGGGATCATACTGTTGGTCAATCGCCAGGATTTCGGCCAGACCGATCTGTGATGGAAAATACTCAGGATCCCGATGGAGAGCGGCCTCGTAACATTTTATGGCAATTTTGTTGAATCCGTGTGTTGCGTACAGTCTCGCCCATTTGCCCAATGTCATCGCAGACATGCTCCTGTCGTTCAACAGGGCGTTAACAAAGTTCTCTGAGGTAGCTTTATCAGTTCCCGCCGCATAAAATTGGGCTTCTACGTCTTGAGGCGCAGCCTCAAGAGCCTCAAAAAAACAGGTTTGGGCAAGATCATCTTTTCCCTGTTCCACATATACCTTTCCCATGCCCATAAGGCCTTTTGAGCGGCAGCACTTCATTTTTGACAGCCTTGAATAGGTGTTCAGAGCATCTTCATATCGTTTCTGAAAGAACAGGATCTCACCCTTTAACAAAAGCCCTTCGGGGTCATCGGGCTCAAGTTCAAGCCATCGGTCAACCGGTTTTCCGGCGGCATCGAAGTTTTTTTCCAGGCGTTTTACCTGGGCAAGCCCCATGAGAACCTCCTTCGAATCAGGAGATTCAGCGAGCAGTAGTCTATACATCCCTTCCGATTCGCCATAACGCTCCGAGCTTCTGAGCAATGCTGCCAGCTGCAATGCCACAGACCTGTCCTCGGGATGGGCGTTGAGATTCTCCCTGTAAATTGTCTCAACCTTATGAAAGTCCCCCCACATATTCATCCGGTCCGCCAATTTCAGCTTCGTTATCTCGGGCTGATCACTTACGCGGACGGCATCCATATAAAGGTCGCGACTCCTTGCCGCGTGTCCAAGGCTTGCCTCCAGATCAGCCAGAGCAACAAGGGTTTCAGGATCGTTTGGATGCATCGCTCGGATGCTCCCGAGAATGGACAGGGCCTCTTCTGCTTGACCCTTTCGGATCAGAAGGCGCGCCATCTCAAGGCTTAGAAGACGGTTCCCCGGTTTCTGCTTGAGCATAATCCTGTATTCTTTGAGCGATTTGTCCAGGGTATTGTCATCGTAAGAAAGGATTCTCGCGAGGGCGAGTCGGGCCTCAAAATCTGTGATCCAATTTTCCTCCGGGATAAATGAACTGGTGGCATGAGAGGAACGCCTGACCCGGACCTGATTGTCTTCATGTTTTCTGCAGATGTGCACCGCAATTCGGTAGGGATTTCTGAGAAAAACGGCCTCCACGTCATACTTATCTGATGTGAGATCAAAAACGATTCTCACCGTGTCAGCATCAAACTGACCGGCTCTTATGGTCCTCACTAGGTTTTCTTTCACTGGATATAACCGTTTAAAACCGGTCCCGATGGTCGCGTTTTTCAGATCAATATAGAACCTTTCCGGATGGCGCAGGCGTTGCTTGAAAAATTCCAATGGACCGGAGAGATGTATAACCGCTCCTGTACACCCATTGGTGTTCTGGTATGTTAAACGAGTTAACGCCACCGGAGGATTTTGGACCTGAAGTGCGGATACATTCGAAGGACAGATCAGGCAGACGTATAGAAGGGCAAGACAACCGATGTGACGATTTCGTGTCACCCAGGGACGTCCCCTAAATAAGATCGTTAACAGAAAAGATTCCATCTATCACGTTCCATGATTAAACAGCAGGGAGTTTACCGTATCAAACTTAGGACCGAAAAAGTCCAGGGTTACCTAATCAAGGGTCTTTTGAAGCTCCGAAGCTGCCTCTGAATGCTTGCCCGCCCAGATGAGCACAAAAGCATACCGTCTCCTTACCTGAATATCATCGGGCACTGCCTTCAGGATTTTCCTGTATTCACTAAGAGACGCATCATATTTCTTTTGCCAGCTCAACATCTCGGCAAGCTTCAGCCTGACGACCTGGTCCTCCGGGTGGCTGGCCAGATGGGCTTTGTAGAGCGGTTCAGCCTTTGCGTAATTCTTCTGCGCCACAAGGAGATCGGCCATCAGGACCTTCGTGTCCCCTGTCATATCTTTTGGCGGAACCCGTTCCAGAATCCGGACAGCCGCTTTTTGATCCCCCTTCCAGAAGAGGACCTTGGCCATTTCAACCTTCGCTTCCACAAGGCCGGGTTTCTCTTTCAGAACCTTTTCATATTCGGTGATGGACTCATCGTATCGCTTTGCATAGCTCAGGACCCTTGCCAGTTCCAGGCGGGCCACCCAGTTCGGGATCTCCTCTCCAGGCTTCACTCTCTTTGGTTTTGAAACCGGTGTTTTTTGAATCGATGGCGGAATAAGAAACTTTGGGGGGTTCTCCTCTGATAGGGCAGAGGATGTCCCAAAGAGAAAAAGAACCCCCAGCGAAATGAATGCGGACAAAAGACGTTTGTTTTTAAAGTTTTTCATTTTTCTTCCCCCAAAGCTTTTTTATATTCAACAATAGCCTCCTCAAAACGGTCGGACCAGGTTAAAGCCCTCGCCAGAAGGATGCGGACGGACGTGTTGTCGGGTTGATCTTGAAGGAAAGTTTGATAAAAGGTTATGGCATTTTTGAATCGGCCAAAAGTTACGTAGATATTAGCCAGTTCCTTGAGGACCGATAATTTGTCCGGACTGTGGTTGATGATATTCTCAAAGATCGGCATCGCTTTGCCGAAATCACCGGTGGCAACGTATGACGTTCCTAAATGACTCAGGAGTTCCGGCGCCTCAAACCCGCTTTTGAGCAGACCCACGTAATAGGGGATGGCCTGTGAATACTCCTTTTTTGAGAAACAATCTTCTCCTTTTCGAAACAATACCCAGTCCGGTTTGAATAGATGATAGGCCTGTGTGGTGAGTAGCCCTATGGCGATCAGACTCAGTATCAGAACAGATCGTCTCATGAAAGACTTCCTGTTAAAATGGGGTGTCTTTGCCTTTTTCACAAAGATTAGTACTCAAAATCCTGACTCTTGAAAGATTAGGCTTGAGCAAGTGACCTTTATATAAGATTTTATTTATTTGGTCAAGGAAAAATGTTCAATTTCAGTCTACGAATTGGCCCCGCAATCCCGCTAAAGCGGGAAGGTTGAATTCGGCTTGACACACAACGCCAAGCGTGCCTATAGTTTCTCCCGGCGAAAAGTCTCAAACAGAGGTGGAAGCCGACCGGAGGGGTGTACAAGCCATGAATGATGAAACAAAGAATTCCCTTGACTATGAAAAGGCCATACCGATTTCAGACAACATTTACTGGGTGGGGTTCTACGACAAGCCGAGTGGATTACACTGCAACCCCTACCTGATTATCGACGGGGAAGAGGCCGTGGTTATTGACGGGGGCAGCCGGCCCGATTTTCCCACGGTGATGATGAAAATCCTTCAGACCGGCATACATCCCTCTTCCATCGTCGCCATGATCTATCAGCATTACGACCCCGACCTGGTTGGCAGCATCAGCAATTTCGAAGACATTATCGGTAAAGAGGACCTCAAGATCATCTCAGACACCCAGAATAACATGTTTATTCGGCACTACTCGGTTTCTTCTCCATTGATTTCCCTGGATCAGATTAACCACCAGTTTCAGTTTTCCAGCGGTCGAACCCTGCGTTTTGTAAACACCCCTTACTCCCATTCGGGCGGAAGTTTTATCACTTTCGACGAGCAGAGCGGGGTCCTTTTTACCAGCGATCTCTTTGGCAGTTTCGGGGCCAAATGGAATCTTTTTCTGGAACTCGATTCAGCATGCCACGAGTGCCGCGAATTTGCGCATTGCGTACAGGGCCTAACCTATTGCCCCATTCCGGACATATTGGAATTTCACGGCCGTATCATGACTTCAAAAAAGGCCCTGAGCCTTGCCTTGAAAAGAATTCAGGAAATTCCTTTCTCCATCATCGCCCCCCAGCATGGGAGCGTCATCCCTCGTAACCAGGATGTGGATACCATACTTTGCCATCTGTCGCAGCTCAAAGGCGTTGGCATTGACGGAATTCTTCCGGATCAAACGGAACCTTTCAACAAACGGTTGGAGGCAGGCCCATGACCCTGAAGGATTCCAGATTGGATTACGACCAGCTTGTTCGGGACCTGATGGAATATAAGGCCCTTAGAAAAGACAATGAGATTAACAACCAGTTGCTCAAAGAACTGGTACTGAAATATTCAGCGGCCGAGCAAAAGCTCAGTTTGTTGAACCGGACACTGGTGAGAAAACAGGAACTGCTGGAAAAAGACCTTGAGGCCGCAGCAGGCATTCAGCAAGCCCTTTTGCCAAAAAAGCCAACATCCGCCGAAAAGCTGGATATCGCCTGGCGGTTCGAGCCGTGCGAACATGTGGGCGGGGACATCTTCAACCTTTTCTGGCTCGATGATCGTCGTCATTTGGGCTGTTATGTATTGGATGTGAGCGGTCACGGGGTGCCGGCCGCCATGGTTACGGTTTCGGTTTCGCAGATGTTTCAGGACAAAAACGGTGGATTGACGCAGCGAAAACAAGCGGAACCGCCATTCTATCGGTTGGCATCTCCAGCAGAAGTCCTGTCCATGCTGGATGAAGCCTACCCTATGGAACGGTTCGACAAGTACTTCACCATGACCTATCTCATCATCGATACAAAGGACCTGCGTCTTCAATACAGCAGCGCCGCCCACCCGCATCCCTTATTGCTTCGAAAGGGGATGGCACCGGAGCCGCTAAAACAGGGCGGAACCATCGTGGGCATGGGAGGGATTCTCCCTTTCGAGGATGGGCAAAAAGAGCTGGCGCCCGGGGACAAACTGATTCTGCATACAGACGGGATAACCGAATATCAAAACAGAGAGGGGACGTTGTTCGGCGATGACCGTTTCCATGAGCTTCTGGAACAGATGAAAGACCTCCCGGTGGCCGAACTTGTGAAAGGCGTTTACGAGGCGCTGATGTCCTTTGGAGGCGGTAAGAAGATTCAAGACGATGTAACCCTGCTGGGTTTTGAGTTCCTTTTGTAAGACAAGTGCTGACACCTATGCGGATCTTTTCCATGATGAAGCCCTCTCTTTAAAACTATTCAAGGGAATCCCCCTAAAGCTTGCCGTCACGACCGATGGTGATGATTTCCGCCATAATGGCCACGGCAATTTCCTCAGGGGTCTCGGCCCCGATATTCAGTCCGATGGGCGCATGAACCCGGTCCAGGAAATCCTGTTCGATCCCTTTTTCCAGCAGTTCGGCATAGATCTTGGCTTTCTTGGTACGACTGCCGATCATCCCCAGGTATCGCGCCGGTGAGCGAATTACAGTCGACAGGGCCACACCGTCCAGTTCGTGGCCCCGGGTGACGATCACCACATGGCACCAGGGGGTGATGGGGTATTTCTCGAGTTCCTTTTCCACATCTCCCACGATAAGGTCACGGGCATCCGGGAATCGCTCATCATTGGCATATTCGGAACGGTCATCAAACACAATCACGTCCATCCCCAGGAAAGCACCCAGTTTCGAGAGTTGCTGCCCCAGATGACCGGCACCCACAATAAGGAGTTGTTTTTTCCCGGAAATGACATCAATGAAAATATCGTTTTCACCACCGCACACCCCCAAATGACCCAGTTCTACTTCTTTAAGCTTATATTGCACCATTTTGGGCATGCGTTTTTCAGCGCTGATCCGGCTTCTTCAATCACCTGGTTTTCCATGGCGCCGCCACCGACGCTTCCCACAATCCAGCCATCCGGGAAAACCAGCATCTTGGCACCTATGACCCGGGGAGTTGATCCATGGGATCGAACATTGGTGGACAGCGCAAAAGATCTTTCCCTCCACGACCATGTGAACATTCAGGAAACCCGAACTGCTTTGAACCGGGTCCTCTGGAAGTTCTTCAACCGTTTTGACCTTCTTTTGACACCCACCATGCCCACCGAAGCATTTTCGGCCAAAGGCCCCCCGCCCTCAGAAATTGACGGCGAACCGATTCCACTGTTCGGCGCCGTAGCATTTACATACCCGTTTAACCTCTCCGGCCATCCCGCCGCTACAGTCAGAGCCGGACTCACTGAATCGGGTCTACCGGCGGGCCTTCAGATCATAGGCCCAAGATATGGCGATGCGTTGGTCCTTCAGGCAGCATATCAATATGAGCAGGCCTCACCATGGGATAGCCACTGGCCTGATCTTTAATCATAGGAATAAACCTTGTACTCCGTAGAGCAGCCCAGAATGTTATCCACTTTGCCTTCAAGTTCTGCCCTTTTGCTGTTTGCGAACCACCGTTGCCAGTCTTCAATCAACTTCCACGTGCTAATAACGATATATTCACTATGGTCGGCGATATTCCGCATGGTTTCACCAGAGATGTACCCGGGCTGACGTAAGGCCATGCCCCTTAATTCCATCAACAGCGGCGCCAGCTGGGGCAACAATTCAGCCTCCATTTCGCCCGGCAGCCGAGGAAATTTTCGTGTCATAAAGACTCGGATGGTCATTCTTTACCTCCTCAAATTGATGCTTTTGAAGCAATCTCCATTATTTCATTTTGCTGCGCTTAGGCCCGAATCCACCCCGTCTAGCCTTTCAGCGTCAACAAAACACCCGCTGCTACCGCCGATCCAATGACCCCTGAGACGTTGGGGCCCATGGCGAACATGAGCAACATGTTCTCAGGATCGGCTTCCGTTCCCATCTTCTGGCTGACCCGGGCAGCCATGGGCACCGCCGATACTCCGGCCGAACCGATCAGCGGATTGATTTTGGTTTTTAAAAAAAGGTTCATCCCCTTGGCCAGCAGCACGCCTGACGCCGTACCGATGCTGAAAGCAAAAGCCCCGAGCAGCAGGATGCCCAGTGTTTCCAGATTCAGAAAATTATCCGCCGAAAGACGGGACCCGACTCCCAGGCCGAGCAGAATGGTGACGATATTAATTAAAGCGTTCTGGGTGGTTTTGGAAAGACGCTCCACCACACCGCATTCCCGCATCAGGTTCCCGAATGTAAAAAAGCCGATGAGGGGTGCTGCTGAAGGCAGCAGAAGCATACAGAGCCCCAGAACCAATAAGGGAAAAATGATCTTTTCCACCCGGCCCACATAGCGTAGCTGTTGCATGCGGATTTTTCGCTCTTTGGCATTGGTTAAAGCACGCATGATGGGAGGCTGGATAATGGGCACCAGCGCCATGTAGGAATAGGCCGCCACAGCGATGGGCCCCAGTAGCTGGGGAGATAGCCGGCTCGACAAAAAAATCGCTGTGGGGCCGTCAGCGCCACCGATGATACCGATGGAGGCCGCATCAAAAAGGTCAAAATTGATACCCGGGACGATATCGCTCAATACCAGTGCACCGATCAGGGTGGTAAAAATCCCGAACTGGGCCGCAGCTCCTAAAAGCGCCAGCTTGGGATTGGCGATCATGGGACCGAAATCGGTCATGGCCCCAACCCCCATGAAAACCAGGAGCGGAAGAACCCCCGTCTTGATGCCGATGGCATAAATGTAATAGAGGATACCGCCCGTCTCATTAAGGCCCGCCAGGGGAATATTGGCCAGGATACACCCAAATCCCATGGGCACAAGGATCAAGGGTTCAAATCCCTTATGGATGGCCAAAAACAGCATGAGGAGGCCGACGCCTGCCATGAGCAAACAGCCGATGCCCCGGGTCCAATGACCATTGACAGGGAAAAGATAAGCAAAAATACCGGTGGACTTGCCAAAGTCGACCAGCATATCTCCGAGAGATGATAACCTTTCAGGTGAGGATGCCGCAGCCCCTCCCGCATTTGCAGCCAAAGCAACTGCTGACACGGATAGCAACATTACCATGACAAAGGCGATGGCCAAACACTTGGATCGCATTCTTGTTTCTCCAGTTTAAGAAAGGGTTACGAGCAACTGGTTGGTTTTCACCACCTGATTTTTTTCCACTTCCACCGTGACAACGTTCCCGTCGGCAGCCGCCACGACAGCCGTTTCCATCTTCATTGCTTCAAGAATCATCAGGGTATCGCCCTTACCCACCCGATCCCCCGGGACAACAAAAATCTCATAGACGATACCCTGCAACTTGGCCCTGATTTCCACGGTGAGAGGTGGTTGAAGCGTAACTTCCACACGGGGGGCAACCGCCGATACCTTGCCGGATTCCTCGACCGTAACCTGATACGCTTTCCCCTCCATGGTTACGGTGTAATCCACGGGCCCGATCCGGACGGCCGGTCGAGAGGGCGGAGCCGCCACCGGTGTTTTTTCCACATCGGTTTCCCGGCTCACCTTACGGACATTGACACTGGCTTTACCTTGTAGAAAATCGAGGCCTTTGTTGCCACCCGGCGTGGCCAGCGCCCCAATGATAAAAATATTTTCATCCGTAACCGGAAGGCCTTCCTTTTCAAGAATGGCTTTGGCAATGGGAATGCCGGGTTCGAGGACGTCCAGAGGATCGCCTTTGAATACGGGCTTTCCCAGCTGCTGTTCGGCAATCCGGACGATCTCCGGATCCGGTTTCACAGGGGTGCGCCCAAAATAACCGAGGAGCATTTTGCCGTAACCATCGGTGATTTTCTGCCATGGGCCCTGTGTCACATTGGCATAGGCCTGCTGAAAATAAAACTGGGACACCGGCGTCACCGATGTGCCGAACCCCCCACGAGCCACGCACTCGCTCATGGCTTCGATCACTTTCGGATACAATTCAAAGGTCCCAGTATCCCGCATCATCATCGTGTTGGCGGTCAAAGCGCCGCCGGGCATGGGTGAAAGGATGACCTCGGAGGATATCTGGCGGGCTTCGGGTGGAAAAAAATAATCTTTCAGACATTCCTCCAGAACCCGGTTGGCCTCCATAATCTTATGGGCATCGATATCCAGGGTGTAATCGGTGCCTTTGAGGGTATGCCACAAGGTCAGCAGATCCGGCTGACAGGTACCCCCGGAAAGGGGCGGTCGCGCCAGGTCGATCCCGTCGCATCCGGCTTCGATAGCCGCCTTGTACTGAACGGCCCCCACACCGGCGGTTTCATGGGTATGCACCCAAATCACTTCATCATCTCCCAAAAGCTTCCGGGCGCCCTTTATGGTGTCATAGACTTTTTTCGGGTTGGAGGTGCCGGACGCGTCTTTAAAACAGACGGAATCGTAGGGCAGTCCTGAATCAAGAATTTTCCTCAGGGTTTTCAGATAAAACGCCGTGTCATGGGCGCCGCTGCAACCCGGCGGCAGCTCCATCATCGATACAACCACCTGGTGATGCAGGCCCGCGTTTTTAATGCACTGCCCGGAATAGATCAGGTTTCGCACGTCATTCAGAGCATCGAAATTTCGGATATGGGTCATACCGTGTTTTTTAAACATTCTGGCATGAAGATCAATCATATCCCTGGGCTGTGCCGACAGCGCCACCACGTTGATTCCCCTTGCCAGCGTTTGGAGACTCGCATCGGGTCCGGCGGCATTGCGAAATCGGTCCATCATGTCAAAGGCCGATTCACCACAATACATAAACAGGCTTTGAAACCGAGCCCCACCGCCGGCTTCAAGGAAATCGATACCGGCATGCACAGCCGCTTCAACAGCCGGGATAAAATCATCTGTGAGCGCCCGTGCACCAAAAACCGATTGAAACCCATCCCGCAGGGAAGTGTCCATAAACCGTATTTTTTTAATCATCATTGCTCTCCGTCCAAAAAGAAAATCCCTAATCCCTGTCCCGCCGAAAAAACTTCCGAAATGCCGCACTGTGTCCGGGGAACCCGCTATTACAAATTATGCCCTCTTGCTTCGATAGGCGGCAACGGCTGCGCTGATAACCGCAATAAGGGTGCCGTCTTCCTTGCCGGATGCCCTTCTTTTTCGTCTCCGTCGCTCGTCCGCTTCAAGTTTGATCCGTTCTTTGGTACTCTCTTCCCCCAACAACCTGGAAGAGATGCTTACAATCAGAACGAGAATCAAAAGGAAGATGGTCACAACCCCCATCCCTAAAATCGTCAGTTTTAATCCGGCAATAATCATCTGGATCACCTTTATCGCTTAAAAAGCGCAGCCAATCTTACCTTCCAATCTTCATCTTCGGACGGGCAAACCACAAAACAGGTTTATGGGGTCAACGGATTACCCACCGGACAATGCTTCCGACCAAGGCTTCTTCAAGAATTTCATATCCCTGAATGCCTTTTATCAGAAAAACATAATTGGGGTACTTTGGCAAGTCTATTAAAACATTAAAAGATATGGGGGCTACGCCATTAAATGCCCCGGAAAACTGTCTTCTGATCTTGAATACTTCAAGGGTGAGATTTGATAAGATCCCTTTCAAGCTTTCCATCGCGACCGATGGAGATAATTTCCGCCATGATGGCCACGGCGATTTCCTCGGGGGTCTCGGCCCCGATATTCAGTCCGATGGGCGCATGAACCCGGTCCAGGAAATCCTGTTCGATCCCTTTTTCCAGCAGTTCGGCATAGATCTTGGCTTTCTTGGTACGACTGCCGATCATCCCCAGGTATCGCGCCGGTGAGCGGATTACAGTCGACAGGGCCACGCCGTCCAGTTCGTGGCCGCGGGTTACGATCACCACATGGCACCAGGGGGTGATGGGAAATTTCTTGAGTTCTTCCGCCACATCTCCCACGTAATGGACTGGGGGACGTCCATCACTAAGTAATTAACTCAATCTATAAGTCTATAATT
>CAYPQJ010000035.1:0-14964 GCA_964412835.1 uncultured Desulfobacteraceae bacterium
CGCTGCTGCTTGCCCCCAAAACCGGCAGGGAAATGCGCGAAGACATTTCCAGGCGTAGCCGGGAATTGAAAGATGATGTTGAACTGAAATTGGAACAGGCGGTAAAAAGAGCAGAGGAAATCCTCGCTGAAAGCCAAGAAAGACTGGAAAATTTCAAAAACGAGACAAAAGCAAGCCTGGAGGACCTGGAAGAAAAAGCCGCATCGAAATATACGGAAGGAAAAGACGCCATAAAAGACGAAAAAGGCCGCATTAAGGAAGCCATCCACGCCGGGGTAGCCGCCTACAAGGATGAGAAAGAGTCGTAATCCTGACCAAAACTTGAACAGGTGTCAATAATATGGATATTTCCACCAGCATTGCATTGATTGCCGGGTTGCTTCTGCTGAGTACCATTTTTCTGGTGGTATTTCTGGTCAAGGCTTTCAAAACGTTTTCAGAAGCACAAAAGTTCTTTGAGACGGCCAGGCTGCAATTGACACCCATCAGCCATGATATAACCCGGATTACCACTGAAGTGAGAGGGATACTTACCTCCGTTCAAAAGGATCTGGACAAGGTTGGCGACAGCCTGGATCATGTCAGGGACACCACGCGAAATTTGAAGGATTTCGAGTACATGATTCAGGAACGGATTCAGGAACCGCTCTTGGAAATAACGACCCTCTTATCTGCGCTGATAAAAGGGGGGCGGGTTTTCTGGCATACCCTGTTCCGAAAATAACTTCTCTCATAAAAACAGCGGTGTGCTCAAATAACGCTCTCCCGTGCTGGGCAAGATGGCGACAATGGTTTTGCCTTCATTTCCGGGTTTTGCGGCTACGCTAAGGGCCGCCCACACTGCAGCGCCTGACGAAATGCCGCATAGTATCCCTTCCATTGACGCCATATTTCGGGCCGTCTCAAAGGCTTGGTCGTTGGTCACGGTGATGATTTCATCGATGATGTTCACATTGAGCACCTGGGGCACAAATCCCGCCCCGATTCCCTGAATTTTATGGGGACCCGGGGTTCCACCTGAGAGTATGGGCGAATCGGCAGGCTCAACGGCGATGGATTTAAATCCTGGCTTTCGCGCCTTGATCACTTCGGAAACACCGGTAATAGTGCCCCCGGTCCCGACGCCCGCGACCAGCAGATCCACCGACCCTTCCGTGTCCAGCCATATCTCTTCAGCCGTTGTTTTCCGGTGGATTTCGGGGTTGGCCGGATTGGAAAACTGATCGGGCATATAAGCATTAGGGGTATCCGAAACGATCTCCATCGCCTTTTGAATGGTCCCCTTCATCCCTTCACCGCCCGGTGTCAGAACCAGCTCGGCGCCCAGGTGCGTTAACAGCTTCCGTCTTTCCAGGCTCATGGTCTCCGGCATGGTGAGGGTCAGCTTATAATTTTTTTGAGCGCAGACAAACGCCAGTCCAATGCCCGTATTGCCGCTGGTCGGTTCCACAATCACCGTATCCTCTTTAATCAACCCTTCCTTCTCGGCGGCTTCGATCATGGAAAGCGCAATGCGGTCTTTGACGCTGCCCAAAGGGTTTCTGAATTCCAATTTCACAAGGATTGTGGCCGACAACCCTCGGGAAAGGGCATCCAGACTGACCAGCGGTGTGCATCCAACCGTATCGGATACGTGAGAAAATATTCTTGTCATTTCAGCTCCCTTCATGTTTCCAAGGATTTCAGCGTTTCCGTTCCTTAAAAATCAGTTCGGGTTTTTTAGCGAAAACCAGCGTGTCGGGAGGGACCGATTCGGTGAGCCATACATTGCCGCCGATCACCGAACGAGCGCCGATGACGGTGTCGCCACCCAGAATGGTGCTGCCGGCGTAAATAACCACATCATCTTCAACGCTCGGATGGCGCTTGCGGCTGGTAAGCTGTGTCACTTTCTCCCTGGGGATGGACATGGCGCCCAGTGTGACGCCTTGGTAGAGCCGGACCCGATCGCCGATCTCGGACGTCTCCCCCACCACCACACCCGTGCCGTGGTCAATGAAAAAGCTCTCCCCGATATGGGCCCCGGGATGGATGTCGATGCCCGTGCGACTATGAGCGTATTCGGTCATGATGCGAGGGATCAGGGGAATGCTCTGTTCAAAAAGCTGGTGGGCCATCCGGTAGACCGTAATGGCGTAAAGCCCCGGATAGCTGAATATGATCTCATCAAAACTCGCGGCCGCGGGGTCCCCTTCACGCGCCGCGCGAATGTCTTTGGCCAGCAGAATTCGAATTTGCTGCATCTGTTTGCCGAAATCGATGGCGGCTTCCGCACCTCGTTCCTGACAGAGGCTGCAGGGCTGTTCATAACGAATACAATCGTGACGAACAGCCAGGGTAATCTGCTGGGAAAGGATCTCAAAAAATTCGGTGATTTCCTGGCCGAAATAGTAGCTTAAATTTACCTCGTCCACCCGCTTCTGAATAAAATAGCCCGGATAGAGAATACAAAAGGCCCGATGAAGAAGATCGATAATGGCTTCCCTGGAAGAGATGGGTTCCAACCCGATGTGATCAAAACAATCATCGCGGCTGCAGGACAACACCAGTTCATCCACAATCCCCGGGATCTCACTCCTGAATTTCCGGGAGGTTTTTCTCTCAATGTCACATTGTTTTTCTTTCAGTTCGGCATCCAATTTCTTAATCGACTCCTAACGCAAATTAAACAGACCCCAAAAGGCCTCACGCAAAGGCGCCAAGATGCAAAGCTTTAAGCAGTTGCATTGTCTTTCTTTGCGCCTTCGCGGCTTTGCGTGAGTATAAAAAAACTGATTCGGAACTTGTTTGAACCTTTTTCAAAAAGGCATCTTGTCAGCACCGCAGCTCTTGGCTTTTTCCTCCCAGAAGGGAGACATCTTTCTCAGCTTCTCAATGATAGGGGGCATGGTTTCCACCACAAAATCAATTTCTTCCGCCGTGTTATAGATGCTCAGGCTGTAACGGATGGAGCCATGGGCCATGGTGAAGGGAACCCCCATGGCGCGAAGCACATGGGAAGGTTGCAGGGAACCCGATGTACAGGCGGAACCCGATGAGGCGCAGATACCGTAACCATCCATTTGAAGCAGGATGGCTTCCCCCTCAATGAATTCGAAACTGATGTTGCTGGTATTGGGAAGGCGAAGGGCCTTTCCCCCATTGACCCGGGTCTTGGGCACCCTGTTGAGGATTTCCCGCTCCAGCTTGTCCCGAAGACCCTTCACCCGGGTATTTTCATCCTCCATGTGCGCCAGTGCCAGCCGGCAGGCTTTTCCCAGGCCGATAATGCCGGCGGTGTTTTCCGTACCGCCCCGCCGCCCCATCTCCTGGTGACCGCCGATGATGAAAGGGGAAAAGGGAACCCCTTTCCTGATATAAAGGACCCCCACACCCTTGGGCGCATGGAGCTTATGACCGGACAGGGACAGCATATCAATATGGCTGCTTTTCATATTTATGGGGATTTTCCCCGCCACCTGAACCCCATCTGAATGAAACAGGATCCCGCGCTCCCCGGCCAGGGCAGCGGCTTCCTCCACCGGGAAAATGACGCCGGTTTCGTTGTTGCCCCACATGATGGTGGCAATGGCCGTATCCGGTGTCAGGCTCTCTTCATAAGCTGCCATATCCAGGTTCCCCTCATTGTCCACGGGGATTTCCGTGATCCGGCATCCGTTCTGGCCCAGATGTTCGCAAAAGGATTTAACGGCGGGATGCTCCACGCGGCTGGTCACAATATGCCGTTTATCGGGGTTCAACTCGAGAGCGGACCGTATGGCGGCATTGTCACTCTCCGACCCGCAACTGGTGAACAGGATTTCTTCCGGATTAACCCCCAGAAGTTCAGCCGCACTTTCACGGGCTTCACGGATCTTTTTGCCGACCTGTCCCCCGAAGGTATGGGCGCTGGACGGGTTGCCGTATAACTCACTAAAATAGGGCACCATTTCTTCCAGCACTTCGGGGGCCACCTGCGTGGTGGCGTTGTTGTCGAGATAGATTGTTTTCATGGGCTCACCTCCTCAACTACCAGGTCCGGCCACACCATCTCCTTCAGCTTCACTTCCACAAAATTTTTAAGGGTCTGCTGGGAGGCCTTGCACACTGCGCAACTTCCCTGCATCTTGACCAGCACCCGGTTGCCGATAACGTCCACCAGTTCAATGTTGCCGCCGTCCTGTTTCAGGGAGGGGCTGATTTCATTTGAAATGGTTTCTTCAATCTTCTTGATTTTCTGCATGTTGGAGAGCGGTGGCCGAGCAGGGGCTTTATCCCCTCCGCGGACCTTTTGGATGATGTCCTTAATGGCGTCATGGCAGTTTTCACAACCGCCCCCCGCTTTGGTGTAGTTGGTGACATCTTCAATGGTCACGAGATTGTTCTCCCTGACCGCCGCTTCGATTTCCATATCCGTAATACCGAAACATTCACAGACCACTTCTCCTTCTTTTTCCTCGATGGCTTCCCCTTTGTAATGGGCAATGGCCTGGGTGAGGGCCTGCTGGCCCAGAACGGAACAGTGCATTTTTTCTTTGGGAAGGCCTCCGAGATAGTCCGCGATATCTTCGTTGCTGATTTTTTCGGCTTCTTCGATGGTTTTTCCCTTGATCATTTCAGTGAGGGCGGAAGACGATGCAATGGCGCTGGCGCACCCGAACGTCTTAAATCTTGCGTCGGCTATTTTGCCTTCCTCATCTGTCTTAAAGGTGAGTTTAAGGGCATCGCCGCAAGACATGGAACCGACCTCGGCTATGCCATCCGCATCTTCTACCTCACCCACATTCTTTGGATTCAGGAAATGTTCTTTGACCTTATCGGTGTATTCCCACATGGGTCCCTCCTTGGTTTCCTAAAAGAAAACTTCGTAATTCGAAATTCCTTGTTCGATATTCATTTTTAAAATTTTCAAGTATCTTTATTAACACGTATAACACGAAAAGCATTTCCGCTCAACAGGGAAATCTCGCAAGAAATCTAGGCATTTGCCGTTGCAGCAATCGCCCTGAGCAATTGATCATTTTCCCCGGGAATCCTGAGCCCCACGCGAAAGAAATTTTCTTCAAGGCCGGCGAAATTACGGCAGTCCCGGATGTACATGCCGTTTTCAAGGAGGCGAACCAGCAGATGGTCCAGATTATCGGTCCTTTGCCATTGGCAAAGCAAAAAGTTAGCGGAAGGGGGGAAAGGAAGGACACCATCCATCTGTTTTAGCGCATGAAAAACCCTGTGGCTTTCATTTTTAACCATCAGGCGCGTCTCAATTTCATAATCAGCACAATCAACCAGAAGAGAAGCCACTCGATTGGCAATGCCGTTGACGGTCCAGGGTTCTTTCGCCTGCCGCAATCGAAATATGATATCCTCATGACCGATGATCCCCCCCAATCGAAGACCGGCAACGGCATAGAATTTGGTCAGGGAATGGAGTACCAGGATGTTGGGCACCGGCGTCTCAGTCAGAAAGCTTTTTTCTCTCCAGTTATCCAGGAACTGCACAAAGGCTTCATCAATGATAAACCATTTTTCAGGAAACCTGCGCGCCAGGGAAAGGATCAGCTCCTTTGAAATCAGGTTGCCCGTGGGGTTGTTGGGGTGGGCCACCCAGAGCGCATCCGCGGTTTCGAGAATTTCGATCAAACGACTTTCGGGGAGCAATTGGAAACCATTTTCGGGAGACAGGGGAAATTTAGAGACTTTCGACCCCGCCAGCCGGGACGCGCGTTCATAATCATGAAATGACGGGGTGAAGATGGCAGCCCGCTTGAACCCGAGCACCCGCGGCACCAGATAGATCAACTCCGTGGAACCGTTTCCCACCAGGAAATTGTTTGAGGATACACCACATACCTGCTGGTAATAGCGGCCGACACCATCCCCCAAAACGCTGGGATAGGGTTCAACGGTTTGAAACAATTCCGACCATTTCTCTTTGATAATGGGCGGCGGACCCAACGGGTTCAGGTTGACGCTGAAATCCAGCACGGGTTTTTCAGGCAGGCCCAGACGGCGCATGTCCAGTTGGGGCGAACCGCCGTGGGTGTACCGGTTTGATGTTTTCATTCCGACTCCGATGTTTTGATGGTGATGCCGTTAAGTAGTGCATTGAGACTCATTTTTAAAACCGGGGATATGGGTTTTACAGCCACCAGGTCCCGGGGGGTTTCAATTTTTTTCCCGGCAATTGTTTCCGCCACGGCGTTGCACCACAATTCATGGGGCGCCAGATCCGAGATAAGACCTTTTTCATAATCGTCACTGACGGCAAAAGAGGCGTCAAGAAAAGCGGCGTACCGGGGCTCAAGGAGGGCCTCTTCCAGTGCCTTTGAGAGATCCGCTTTGATGACATCCGGTTCCAATGGCGCAGAGGCGATTAATTCATAAACACCGATGCCCCTTTCCCTCAACCGCTGAAAAATATGCCTTGAAGAAATGAGCCCGTTCTGTCTGCCAATGGCTTCCATCACCCCGTCGTATACGGCCGCGGCAATCAATTCCCCCATTTTGGAATGGCCGCCGGCCAGGTTGATGGATTTCCCGGTTCCCTGCACAACAATGATATTGTCCGTTCCCGTACCGGTGGCCTGGTTGATTCCGGGCGTCTCACGACTCCGGATATCCAGATCCTGCATCACAGCGGTTTTGGCTTCCGTAGCGGTAATAACGGCCCGTGTCATGGCCCGGGCTGAAAGCGCCATGTTGGAAAGAATCAGAATATTGATGGTCCCCGACTCATAATAATTTCCGGGATCCCGGGACATGCGCAGTGCGTTGGACTTAACCCCGGCGGTCACAAGCGCATAGACGGTCATGTCCCGATAGGCCTTTTTGCTGATGGCCAGGTGGTCCATGTCCGCACCCGTAAACAGGAGCGCGGTTGTGTCCGGCGACCGGCTGATCACATCCAAGACCCGCTTTCGCGTGGTTTCAAGGCCGCTGTGATGTTCTATGGCCCAGCAGGGGGGCGGGGAATAGTGGTTCCCCACGGATACGATTTCGCGCCGTTGCCCTTCAAGGGTCGACACAACACCCAGGGGTTTTGTGAAATCCAGCAGAAGTGTCTTATTGAGAAAATCATGGATATGGCTGTAGAGGATCACGGCGTTTTGAACATAGGGCAGATCAATATCCAGCCTGCGGGTTCGGAAAACCGCCTCCGGCAGGACCTGATCCTCTTTTTTTGAATAGGCATCCGCGTATATCCTGGATGAGAGCCAGGAAACAAAATAGCCTGTGTGGGCCGCGGCACGGCATGTCAGCCGGCAGGGAAAGAAAAAAATCCGCCCGTTTCGGACAGCATCCACATCCTTCCACCCCGGACGGGCCAGCAGTGTATCGGCAGTTTTCCTGTCGCCGCCGCAGCCATAAATGACCTGGGGATTGAACTTCATCCATTCCGCCTTGGTTATTTCAACAACATTCCCGTTCTTGCCCAGGACAGGTGTTATACCGCCTGCGGCCCGGATCATTTCATTTTGAAAGGAATCATCTCCGGGGGTCATCATCCTGTTCCGTCCCATGAGGCGGATCACCCGCTTCTTCTTGCCGGCGGGAAGTCTCGCCAGTTTCCGGTTAACCGTCTCAAGCTGCCTTTCAATGTCTGAAACCAGTTTTTCAGCGGCCTCTTCTTTGTTGAAAATCTTTCCCAATAACCGGATATTTCCATAACTATCGGCAATTGAACGGGTTTCAAGATTAATGAGCTTAACAGGACCCTTTCCAAATTTTTCCTTTACCCCCCGCTGAAGATCAGCGTAGAAGATGAGCTCCGGATTTGCCTTTTCAATCACCGAAATATTGGGTGAAAAAAAGCCGCCGGCGTTGGTTCGGGTAAAAACCTCCGCGGGATATGTGTCATGGCAGGTGACGGCGCGAACCGCGTCGCCTGCGCCGATTTCAAAGATGATTTCAGTAATGGAGGGCACCAGGGAAACCACTCTGGCTGGGGGCTTATCAATGTTAACGGTGTTGTCTGTGCTGTCTACGAACGCAACCGACAATGCGGGCGCTGGCGCAAACAGCAGAAGGACGGCACACAGCAGCCACACCACCAAGTTTTGATGATCTGATAGAACACGCTTGTATTTCATGGTGTTTCCCTTTCCCCTAATTTAGTGTCTGAACGAAAACTAGGATTTTTTGTCAAGATCAAGGAAGATCAAAATTTTAACCGCAGGAATACATTTAGTATTTCGAGGATTAAAATTTTTATCTGACGCAGAGATTGGCGAAAAAGACAGTTTTCATTCGGGCACTATTTAAATTTCTTTCAATCCAAAGCAGAGTTTTCGAATCAGGTTCGCGGCGATCCGGTATGTTCGATCTCCCGAGGGGACAGATGATGGATCGGCTGATCTGGGATTAAATTCCGTAAGGTCCATGCCGATCAGGTTCACGCCGCCGGATATGCGTTCGTGAAGCAGTTCGGATATTCGATAGATCTGCTTTTCGTTCAAGCCCCGGCGGTTTGTGAATCTCACCCCACTAAGCGCATTTCCGGCGCCCACATCCATATCGACGGATACATACATGTGGGGTGTATCAATTCCCTTGAGGATATTGCGAACCTTTGAAGGACTGCTCATCAATTCCTTTTTGGTAATCAGGGTGACACCCCTTTTCTTTAGCCCCGAGTAGTACCCGGAATACCGTTTGATGCGCGGATCTTTGATCCTGAATGAGTGTTTGGGAGGATAATCCCCAATGCCGATGATGTAGAGATTTTTCGGCGGGACAGTCCCTTCCGCCAGGAGATGGTAAAGAAAGGATGAGGCATTGTACGATTCCGGACGGTTTTTTAAATAGGGATCGTTTGCATCATAAAAGGAATCCGGGTTGTTATCCATGTCATATGAAATGGCATCCGATAACAGGGACGCGGTGAGTGCATCGGTGTGGCTGTCCAGGACCACCAGGCTCACCTTCTCAGGGGAGGCAAACGTTATCAGTTTCTTAAATACCCCGCCGGTCAATGAATGGTCCACAGCCAGCATGCAGGGGATCTGAGGGTACACCTTTTCAACCACATGTTCTCCGATCATTTCCGCAAAAGTCCGGCATCCTTCGCTATCGATGAATGAGACAAAACCGTCTACAGTGATATTTTCCTTTTCTCCGGCGGGGGGAATGGGGCGAAGCCACTCCGGCACCTCCAGAGAGCCGATTTCCTCCCACAGGCCCGGGTCTATCTCATTTCGAATCAACCCCATGACATAAGCGTAAGGGTCATCCTCCTTGGGTCCGTAAGACATGGCGGTCAGTTTTTCCTGGACCGACTCATCCCTTTCGTCACTATCCAAGGGGCAGCCAAAAAAAATAATCTTTTGATCATGCATATTCTTCTACCACTGTGCGGTTTTCAAGGATCTTTTTCGCCATAACACCCACGGAAGCATACCATATCTGAAGTGTGAATTCAGAACAAGGGGTTATTTGGCGATCAATAAGAGCTTGACAGCAAGTGAGGTGAAATATAAGAATATTGTTTTTGCCTGGGTGGCGGAATTGGTAGACGCAAGGGACTTAAAATCCCTCGGTCCGAGTGGCTGTGCGGGTTCGATTCCCGCCCCAGGCACCAGAATTAAAAAGGGTTTCAGGTACTTATCGCTTGAGGCCCTTTTTTCTTCGACCTAAATTATTGATAACACACTCTTGACACACATTTTCCATTCGATATTATAGCTTTCAAAGTATTGGGAGGATAGTAGGTGATGCATACTCCACACGTGGGGGAAATTTTAGCAGCTCTGGTATCATTTGGGATCATTTACTCTGTTATTCGATGGTTTAAAAAAGGGTACGAAAATCGTGAGAAGGACGAAAAAGTAAAAAAGAGGGAAATATCAGATAAAGAATGGATAGGCGAAACAGATGAAGACTGGGGTGTAACAGACACATCAGATGGAAACCAAAAGATATCAATGAAAATACCTTCTCGCGTTAAAAAGCACGTTTGGAGAAGAGATAATGGAACATGTGTGAATTGTGGAAGCAAAAAGAATCTTGAATATGAACACATCCTTTCACCTTCAGATGGGGGAAATAATAGTGTAGGGAATGTTCAATTAATTTGTAAAGAGTGCAAAAGAAGGGATTAGAACAATACTTGAGAAAACAACTGAAATCATAATATGATGTATATATTATTAAAACAAGCAATATCGCGAAGCCTAACATCAAAACTCCGTAAACAACTATATCGTCACAAATCTGATAACCATAGATGCCACAGAGATATTGTTTTTCAAATAAATAGATTTAAAAGACCACATATATCTGCTTATATATGTACCACTGATGCTCAAGGAGACGAATGGGGATCAATAGTTAGAAGCTTTTTTACACTTAGGGTTGCTTCCGTTGAAAATGCTTTTAAGCAATTGACTATTGAAATAAAAAAAGCAACATCCAAATATCCACAATTTAAGTATATTCATTTATTGCGGCTATTTGAAGATGATGCGCATTACTATGTAAAAAATAGAGAAAAACTGTCTTTACCTGAAAAAGCAGATATGATTATAAGGGGAGAAAAAACTAAGTTTAAAACAATTCATATATATGAAAAATACGCTGATGGTTCTTGGCATATATTAGATAGAGAGCCTTATGTTTATGATGGTCCTCCAATTTACGATGGCGACATGGAATATGGATGGATTGAGCCGAAATAATCATTGATTTATAAACCTTCACTGTACGTGAAGAAAATAGGACTTTTTCAATACATCATATCAAAGTCAGGATTTTAATAAATGTCGATTAAATATTTGTTCTTTGCTGTATTCATTATTGTGGTGATCTTCTTTCTTATAGATTTCATTAAGAAATATCGTTCATTTCAAAAAGAAGAAAAGAACAGAGCAAAACAAAAGGATAGACGATAAGAAGGCTCGCAGTTTAGAAGCCTAAAAAGCGAAAATAGAGAGGGAATGATAATGGACACACAGACGCTCATTGACCGATTGGGAGAGATTGTGGGACCGGGCAATGTCCTCTCGTCCCAGATGGATCTCATGCTGTACAGCTATGATGCCTCCCCTGAAAAAGGGGAGCCGGACGTGGTGGTATTGCCGGGTTCCACCGAAGAGGTGTCGAACATCATGGCGCTGGCCCACAAGGAAAAAGTTCCCATCCTGGGAAGGGGATCAGGGACCAACCTGACAGGCGGCACCATCCCCGTAAAGGGTGGCATCGTGGTGCATTTTTCGCGAATGAACCGAATTTTGGACCTGGATATCCCCAACCGAACGGTCACCGTCGAGCCCGGGATCATTACCCTGGATCTCCAGACGGAAGTTCTCAAAAAGGGGTTCATGTATCAGCCCGATCCCGCCAGCCAGAAAGTCTCCACCATCGGGGGGAATATTGCCGAGAATTCAGGCGGCCCCCACTGTTTAAAATACGGGGTCACCTCCAATCACATTCAAGGGCTGGAACTGGTGCTGGATGACGGGACCATTGTGCAGACGGGCGGCAAAGCCTGGGACAAACCGGGGTTTGACATCACCGGTCTTTTTGTGGGATGCGAAGGCACCCTTGCAATGGTGACCAAAGCCATCCTGAAGCTTGAGCGGACCCCCGAAGCGGTAAAAACCATGCTGGCCGTATATGAAACCATTGAAGACGGGGCCAATACGGTATCCGCCATCATTGCGGAAGGGATTATCCCGGCGACCCTGGAGATGATGGACAACCGGGTCATGCGGGCGGTGGAGGAAACCATCAAGGTGGGCTATCCCCTGGACGCGGCCGCCGTCTTGATCATCGAACTGGACGGCATGCCCCAGGGAATGGAGGAGAGTGCTGAAAAAATCATAGCCATCTGCAAGGAGAACAATGTCCGGGAAGTCAAGCTGGCCAAAGATGACGCGGAACGGGCGACCCTGTGGGCCGGCAGGAAAGGGGCTTTCGGGGCCGTGGGTCAGGTGAGGCCCAGCTACCAGTGCTGTGACGGCACAGTGCCCCGAACCAAACTGCCCGAGGTGCTCAACAAGGTGATCCGTATCGGGGAGAAGTACAATCTGCCCATCGGCAATGTGTTTCATGCGGGCGACGGCAACCTTCATCCCCTCATCATGTTTGATGAAAGGGACCCGGAGGAAAAAGCGCGGGTGCAGAAGGCGGCCACGGAAATCCTGAAAGCCTGCGCCGATGCGGGCGGGACCATCAGCGGAGAACATGGAGTAGGGCTTGAAAAACTCCGGGAAACATCATTCATTTTCTGCGAAACGGACCTGGCATTTGAAAGGACCCTGAAACAGGCCTTCGACCCCAACAACATCATCAACCCGGGTAAAATGATTCCCGAAGCCGTTTGTCAGTAAACTCTTCGCCAAGGAGCTGCTAAAGTGAAAAATTTTGAGGAAATTATCAATGAACTCAGAGAGTTGCTGGGGCAGGGATCGGTCACGGTGGAGCCGGATCAGCTTTCCCAATTCAGGGTAGATCACCTGACCCCACAAGCAGTGGTTTTTCCAAAGAACACCCGGCAGGTTTCAGACGTGGTTCGCCTGGCCCATACCAACAACCTAGGGGTTGTCCCCTGGGGCAGCGGCACTCAAATGACCACGGGCAACCCGCCAAAGCGCCTCGACCTGGTGCTCTCGACCTCACGTATGAACCACATCATCGATGTGGACACGGCCAACCTGACCATCACCGTGGAGGCGGGCGTCAAGTTCAGGGATATTCAGGCGCGCCTGGCCACCCAGGAGGACCGCTGCTACCTGCCCCTGGAAGACCTGGCCACGGAAGCGGATGAGGTGATCTGTTCCGACCGGTCCCACAGCGGCAGCTTTCTGCCCATGGACCCCCCCCAGGCGGACAAAGCCACCATCGGCGGCATCATCGCCACCAATGCCGCAGGACCCCGCCGGCTGCTCTACCGCCTGCCGAGGGACCTGATTCTAGGGGTACGCATGGTGGCCCCCACGGGGGACATCGTTGGGTCAGGCGGAAAAACCGTCAAGAACGTGTCGGGCTACGACGTCTCCAAGCTGACCGTGGGCTCTTTGGGAAGCCTCGGCGTTATCTGTGAGATGACCTTCAAACTACTTCCCCTGCCCGAAAAAATGGAAACCCTTCTCTTCTCTTTCCAATCTTTTGACGCAGCATCGGCTTTTGTGGATCAGGTATTTGAAACATCGCTTCTTCCCGCCGCGGTGGAAGTGTTGACCGAGAGCGCCTGCAGCCGCCTGCCCATGGAGGGCATCTCCGACCTTTCAGCGGCCCCCTTTGGGGTTGCCGTGGCCCTGGAAGGGTTTGTTCCGGCCGTGGCCCGCATGTCTGATGAAATGACAACCATGGCCAAATCTCAAGGGGCAGTTACAAACAACAGTCTTGAGGACCACCGGCATCAAGCCTTCTGGCTGGCCGTGAGCAAACTGGGCCGGATCCTCGAAAAGGAGAATCCAGGACTGATGACCCTGAAGGTCAATTCCCCTGTTTCAGAATGGGCGACAACCTTCAAAGCCCTTGAAACCGCCTTTTCAGAAGCCGACCTGCCCTGTGCCCTGCAAGCCCACGCGGGAAACGGCGCATGCCTGGCGAGCCTTCTGCTGGACGGAAAAGATGACGGCGTCATGGAAAAGGCTGTAGGCACCGTAAACCGTCTATCGAGCCTGTTCAGTGAAACGGACGGTTCCCTGGTGGTACAGACGGTACCTTCCCGTTGGAAAGCACAACTCAATATATGGGGGAACCCTGGTTCGGCGTTTCCGGTGATGAAACGGCTGAAGGAAAAAATTGATCCGTTGGGGATTATGAATCCGGGGAGATTTGTGGGAGGGCTGTAAAGAGAAAGAAGTCAGAGGTCAGAAGTCAGAATAGAAGACACGAAAAGGGGTAAAACGGTATGAATATTGTTCAGCTGAAAAAACTATCCTACGACGAAGTGGCCAAATGCAACAAATGCGGATTCTGCCTGCCCAGCTGCCCCACCTACAACGCTGCCGGACAGGAATCCTACTCTCCCAGGGGACGAAATGCCATCACCCGGTTTGCCATTGAGGGGAAGCTTCCGCTCAACGACGATACGGAACGATCCATTTTCACCTGCCTGGGATGCGGCGCCTGCACGGCCGTCTGCCTCTCCAGCGTCCAAACCAAGGACCTCATCTTTCAGAACCGGGAGTGTCAGGTGGACGTGGGATTTTATCCGAAAATCGCGGATCGGCTGGTCAAAACCCTTGAAAAAACCCGGAATATTTCAGATGATGACCCGGAAGACCGCAATGAATGGCAGGAACTGATCAAGGAACTGCCCGAAGGGGCACTTGAGAAGGAACACGCAGACGTGGTGTTCTTTGTGGGATGTGTGGCCTCCTTTTTTCCACTGGTTCAGAACATCCCCGCCAATATGGCCAAAATTATGCGTAAGGCCGGCATCGACTTTACCATCCTTGGCGGCGAAGAATGGTGTTGCGGCTTTCCCCTGGTGGGCACGGGGATGCCGGAGAAGCTGGAAGAGATGAAAGCCCACAACCTTCAGAAGGTGGCCGACGTGGGCGCCAAAACCATCGTGTTCACCTGCCCCTCATGCTTTCACACCTGGCGGCATTTCTATGACAGCGACCTGAAACTCATGCACGCCACCCAGTTGATGGCGGAATTGATCCAGGACGGAAAAATTGAACTGACCCGGGAGAACAACATCACCGCCACCTACCATGACCCCTGCGACCTGGGCCGCAACACCGGTGTGTATGAAGAACCCCGCCAGGTAATCCAGGCCATTCCCGGGCTGACATTCAAGGAATTACCCATGAACCGGAAATTCTCAATCTGCTGCGGCGGAGGCGGCAATGTGGAAATGACCGACCCGGATCTATCGGCCCAGGTGGCCCAGATGAAACTGGATTCAATTCAGGCCACTGGCGCGGACATGGTCATCACCGCCTGCCAGCAATGCGTGCGAACCATGGCCAGCCGGGCGCGGCGGCAGAAGATAGACGTGCAGGTAAAGGACCTTACGGAGCTGGTGGT
>CAYPQJ010000035.1:15064-24347 GCA_964412835.1 uncultured Desulfobacteraceae bacterium
AAATGAGCTTTGACATCAAACAATTCCGAGATATTGATCCGGGTCAGCGGGTTCTCATGGGCCCCGGGCCCAGCGATGTGCCCCCCCGTGTACTCCAGGCCCTGTCCGCACCCTGTATCGGACATCTGGACCCCACGTTTCTGTCCATCATGAATGAAACCCAGGCCCTGTTGCGCCATCTCTTCCAGACGGAGAACGAATTGACCATTGCCGTTTCAGGCACCGGCAGCGCCGGCATGGAAACCTGCTTTGTCAATCTCGTGGAACCCGGCGACGAAGTGGTGGTATGCGTAAACGGCGTCTTTGGGACCCGCATGTGCGACATCGTGGGTCGCCTGGGGGGAAACCTCATTCGCGTGGATGCCCCCTGGGGGAAAACCATTGATCCCGACGCAGTCCGTGAGGCGGTTAAAGGAAAAAGCCCCAAGGTCCTGGCCATCGTGCATGCCGAAACCTCCACCGGCGTCTGTCAGCCCCTGGAAGAGATCAAAGCCATTGCCAAAGACTCGGGCGCACTCTTTCTCGTGGATATGGTGACTTCCCTGGGCGGCATGGAGGTGGCCCTTGACAAAATGGGCATTGATGCCGCCTACAGCGGTACCCAGAAATGCATCTCGTGCCCACCGGGCCTCTCCCCCGTCTCATTCAGCCCTGCCGCCATGGATGTGCTGAAGCAGCGAAAGACCCCTGTGGTCAGCTGGTATCTGGATATGAGCATGGTGAGCAGCTACTGGGGAAATGAACGGAAGTATCATCACACAGCCCCCGTCAACATGAATTATGCCCTGCGGGAAGCCCTGCGGCTCATTGCCGAAGAAGGGCTTGAAGCCCGTTTTGCCCGGCATCTGTTGAATCACCGAGCACTGGTGGCCGGTGTGGAAGCCATGGGCTTGACAATGCTGGTGGCTGAAGGGGAGCGACTCCCCATGCTGAATGCCGTGTGCATCCCGGACGGCGCCGATGACTTGAAAGTGCGCCAAGCACTCTTAAACGATTTTGGCATGGAAATCGGAGGGGGATTAGGTGATCTGGCCGGTAAAGTATGGCGGGTCGGTCTCATGGGTCACGCCTCTCGCCGCAGGAACGTGGTCCTCTTCCTGTCTGTCCTTGAAACCATCCTGAAGGCCCAGGGCGCCGGCATTACCACCGGCAAAGCCCTCGACGCAGCAGCAGCGGTTTACACGTAAACCACGTAGGGGCGCCACCCCTGTGTGCGCCCTTTTGCGCCACCCCTGTGTGCGCCCTTTTAATCAGTCCGTTCTATCAAGGGCGGGCACAGGGGCCCGCCCCTACAGATGTTTTTTTGGACTCGATGGTCGCCTGTTTATCCCGGCGATCATCGATCTTCAGATCCACCACCACCCGTTCGGCTCCTTCCCCCACATGGGCCGCATGAACCGCCTTCACCAGCTCAAATAACGCATCCAGATCCGGCACTTCAATGGACGTACTCATGCCGCCCACTTCATATTTGTATCCGGATTTTTTAATGACGGCCACGCCTTTCCTCACAAACCGCCCCAAACTGGTTCCCTCCCCGATGGGGTGAACCGACAATTGCGCAATCATGTGCTTCTCCTTCAAGCAATTAAATCTTGAAACTTCCTATAATATCTATTCGTTATCAAAAACCATTCGCGTCTTTGCGCCTTTGCGTGAGACCTTTTCTGTTAAACCGGATAGGACGATCCCGCAGATCCCCTGGAACGATGGAACACCTTCTCAAGCACTTGAACCTTTTTCATCCTACCGGCATCCAGAAATGCTCCGCACACGGGATCTGTTTTATCCAATGAACGACCCAGAAGCTTCTGTTCCAGGAGTGAAAGGGCCTCCACCGATTTGTCGCAGACCGGATACCCCTTGTCATCACAGAAGATGCCGGCCTCACATGACACAGTGGAAATGTTATTGATATCCACCAGTTTTATGCCACCCGATGGTGTCAACACCAAATTCCCGACCCCAGCCAAATCGGGAATTAAACAGGTTTCTCGAATCATTTTTCTGATCTGCAAGAGGGTTTTCCCTGCCTTATTCCGTACGGTTTCAACCCATCTCTCAATCTGGTCTTGCTTTAACCTGGTTTGATGTTCCTCACGGTCCGCCATGCGACAAAAAAGCGCCCACAGGGCATGCCGATCCAAAGGCCCCCAAGGATCCAGGATCTCTCCTTCAACATATTCCTGAAGCCCACAAAGCAGCGTTTCATATTTCCCATGAACCCGATAATCCACCAGGAATTCATTTGACCTGGCCATATACTCCGGCGCCAGATACTTTTCAACCACCTTCACACACTCCAGTTCCTGCGCGGCGTCATCCAACCGGTCAAACCGTGTTCGAAAAACCCTTAGCATCTTCAAAGGTTTTGCTTTCGGAAACCACCATACACCATCCCTCTCGATCCCTTTTTTTTCCCTCTTCACATCCTCCAAGCGCAACACCGCCATGACATGGGACCGCAAACCCGAACGGTAATACCTTCGAAAAACAAACCGACCCGGACTTCGAATAAAATTCAGTTGAAGAATATCCGAATGGTTCAAACGTGGTTTATCTCGAACATCCAAAATCACCGTTTTCTACCCCGCGCTAGGTCACGCGCACCAGCGATTTTTTCAACCGGCAACCGTAAACCGTCAACCCCTACCCATCTCCCGAGTCTTCGAAATGAGCAACAAAATATCCAAAACTATCAGCAGCGAAACCACCGCCATCGCCACAAAAACCGCCGACAACGACCACTCTGTCTTGATCCATCCCACTACATAAACAGCCACCGACCCCACCCCGAAAGTAAGCACGAATTTAGTACCATAGGCACTGTGTCGCAGTCGATCGGGTGTCAGGTAGGCCACCAGGGTATTTTCAATGGGCTGCATACCCAAGAGAAAAAACATGTAGCAGATGGTAACGAGCAACAGCGGAACATCCGTGGTATAGGCCATTAACAGGACCAGGGGGAGTGCCACCAGGTGAAACACCAGGTATCCCCGGCGCGGCTCAAACCGTTCGGCAACCCGCCCCCCCAGGTACTGCCCCAGCATGCCAACGGAAAAGACCAGTGAAGAAAGAGCCGTGGCCGCCACATTGCGGGAGGCAGGGAACCAGTCCAGGCTCCCTAAATAGGCCAGAAGGCCCGGATTTCTGAGCTCAAAATAGGACGGGAGCACCACGGTGGCACATCGATACGCCACACCGCCCAGCATCATGGCCACACACAAAATGGCGAACGCCACGACCAGCCGTCCCGGCGTGCCGGTCGACTTCTTTTTCTTTTCCGGTTCCTGAAGCGGCAATGCGACCATCAGAAGAGCACCACAAAAGTTGCATCCGCCCAGGAAAAAAAAGGCCGTCTGAATACCGTAATAATGATTGATGAGCCCCGCCAGGATAGGGGCTGCAGCCAGGCCCGCATTGCCGGCCATGCCGTTGTACCCCAAGGCCATGCTCATTCGCTCAATTCCCTTGGAGATCAATCCCAGTCCCGCGGGATGATAAATACCTGAGAAAAGGCCCACCCCTGCCAGGCAGAGGGGAAAAGTGCCGGGATCGTCCACAAACCACCCGGCAGCCAGGCCGCAGAATCCGGCACCCGTATAAAAGGCCAGCAGCAACGGTTTAGCACCGAACTTGTCGCTCAATAGTCCCCACGGCAACGCCGTCACGCCAAACAAAAGGTACATCCAGAAAGACAGGGCCAGAACCGACGCCAGTCCCATGCCGTATTTCACCGTCAGGGGCAGGACCAGGGCCGGAAACACCAGCATATTGAAATGGCTCATAAAATGACCAAAACAAGTGGTGCTTAGTATTTTCCGTTCGTTTGCGTTCATGCTCATTTTCTTCACAAATTTCCCCTGGCCGCCGATCGCAAAGTATCGGCCACAATTTCCGCCGTACGGTCCCAGTCGAAACGTTCCTGATACAGTGTTCGCTTTTTCAAAATATAGTCCCTGAGGATCTCTTGATGTTTCATGGCACGGTCTATGGCGTTAACCAAATCCTTTACATCGCCAGGAGAAAACAGATATCCGTTCAGACCATCCTCAACCAGTGCGGGGATACCCCCTATTCTGGAACCCACAACCGGACATCCAGCCAGAAGTGCTTCAGCCAATACCATGCCGAAGGATTCCGAAGTACTCATGCTGGGCAAAACCGTGACCGCTGCCGACGCATAACAATCGGCCAGTGCCTGCCGGGAATTCACATAACCCAAGTTTCTGATGCCGTCCTGTTGCCATTTTTGGCCATGCGCATCCGACGAACCAATGACCGCAAGCTCCAGATCAACCCAAGTCTTTCGCAATTGGCGCCATGCCTGAAAAAGGCTGTGGAATCCCTTGCTCTTCAAGGTCGGTTTGCCCACAAAAAGAAGATAGGGTTTTTTAACCGTCCGTCGACCGATCATCATCAGCGAATCCACAGCGGGAGGCGCTTCCACAAACCGGGTTCCAAGACCCTTGAGAAACGGTGATGCATCCGCATACACCAGGGAACTCAAAAAAATGGCGCGACATTGGGTAAGAGATCTTTTGCCGATTAAATAGTGGTACAGAAATCCAATGGACTTCTTGAGCAAATCCGATCCCGTCACATCACTGTGGTACATGAGTACGGTCGGAATACTCAGTTTTCCCGCTGCGCGAATCAATACATCCGTTAGCCCTGGAACCGTGTGATGAACATAAACCGCATGGGGCCTGAATCTCTCTAGAAAGAGCTTAATCTCTTTTGCCCAGGCCGGATGAAACCCCGTGGTCATGAAATGCAAACACGGTGGGGATAAACCTTCCCCGGCAGCCCTATCGGAAGAAATGTACCGCAAGACCATGTCTTGACTTTCCTCAAGCCGTTTACAGACTTCCCCAAGGTATCTTTCCGCCCCTCCCACATGAACACTTCGAAACTGGGAACCAACGGCAATCCTGAGGGGTCTGTCAAACTTCCCGCCATCATTTTCGATCGGCATCACTTTTGGACTCCCGCTTTCAAGACAGGGATTCCTCCTCTATCTGACGCTTTTCGTCGCTGAACTATCCAGTAGAAGGTTACCAGTACGCAAAACAGACAAACCTCCCGAGACCAGAATCCCAGGATGGCGCCGTTAACACCCCATTTCGGAATGGCCGCCATATTCACCAAAAAATCAGGCAAAAGGGCAATGATCAAGGCCAGAACAAAGAGGCGCTCTTTCCCAAAGGCCACCAGGGCATATCCCAGAAGCCCTGAAAGAAAGAGCAAGGGCAATGAAAAACCCAGAACTTGAAGAACCAGAATAGAAGGAAGAAAAGACGGCCCATAGAGCAACTTTACCAGGTACGGCGCCGCAAAATAATTGACCAGGGCAATCAAAACTGATGCCAGCAGCAGAAATCCCGCTGATCTTCGGATGAGCTCAACATGAGAGTTTCTTTCAGCCAGTGCCTGCATCAATCGGGGGAAAAAGCCCGTCATGAATGCAGCACCGATGTAAATGAATCCCTCAATAATCCGAAAACCCGCTGAATAGATTCCCACACTCGACGCATCGGCCAACCCTTTAACCATAAAAAGGTCCAGCCGTTGACCGAAAGTCACAAAGAGCGCTATCAGCCAGAAAGGGACTACTTCCATAACCGATTGTCCGGAAAACGGCATTGATCCTCGGGCTAAAGAAAGGTATTTGCTCCTGGCAGCCCAGAAAAGCGTAACGGCCAAACCGAAAGTATGGCTGAAAAAATAACTCCCGGCTACCCACAGAAGCCCTTTTTGAAACCACAACACCCCCGAGACGGCCAGTGCCACAAAAACGATCTTTTGCAGAAACCCAATTTTGGCTTCAATATCAAGGCGCTCCAACCCACGGAGCAATCCGTTAACGAAATTGGTGCCCGATAGAAGAAACACCCCGCACAACAACACCATCACCACCCCGAAATGGGAAAGCCTGAGCACCAGGGCCAGCCCGATGGACAACCCGAATCCCACCACCACCACAAATAGCTTTATTCTTAACAGCGCGGCGGGTATGCCTTTTCCTTGAGCGGAAACAAAACGGGTTAATGGGAGATCGAGCCCGAAATCAAAAACAATACCCCAGATAGCGGCATATGCGTAAAGGAAGTTAAACTCTCCAAAGACCTCGGCCCCCCATGTCCGCCCGAGGACAAACCACAGAACCATGAAGAGCACCCCACCCAATAGGAGATGCCCTACCTGCAGGCCCACATTTGACCAGGATACCAGCGTCCGCCATTTCAGAAAAAATGCCCTGTCAAACATGTCGAAGATGGCGGCGCCCCGTCTCATGAAACACATACTTCATCTCTTGAAAAAACCCAGGCACAGGTCAACACCCATGGCAGGGAATGATCAAAAAGATTCTCAAAACATGACACCACAAAAATGGTAACCACCACCGCCATTAAATACGACCGCCGAAGTCGCCACACAAAACGCCCGGCCAGATACAACCACGCCACAAAAACAAAGATTCCCGCCTCGCACAAAATGTTCATAAAGAGATTATGCACATTCCCGGGCCAATAATGTCCGCTATTCATATTGTATTGCCCCAAACCCATGCCAAACCAGGGATTTTCCCTCCAAAAAGTGAAGGCTTCCTGAATCCGGTTTAATCGATTACCCGCTTTACTTGAATACGCACCCGAAAAGTCCGGCACAAAATCATGCGGTTTCAAGGGTTCTTGCAGGCGAACCTTCTTCACATATGGCAAGAACCTGCCAACTTTTTCACCCATATATGGGTTCCACAAAATGAAAATATGCATAACGAAAATGGCGATCAATGCTGAAGATACGATCCACCACTTTCTGCGGCCCGAAACATAAAAAACAAGCGCCACAATACCTGCAAAAAGGCCCACAATACCTGTCCTTGAACCGGGCAGAAGAGCACCACCAATACAAAAAGTCCCCACAAGCAGCTCAAAATATCGGCAGAACCCCACGCTTTTCTTCACCAAAAATCGCCCCCAGAAAAATACCGCCAGTACAGCAGCAAATGGGGAATAGATTGTTATCCATCTCAAAACGGAGTGTAAACGTCCTGTCAGGGAGACGGTTCCAGCTTGATTAACTAACGCCGCCACAGTGTGCTTTAGAAAGAAAGCTGTGGAATCATAATCAAACTTCTGCCAGAATGGGATGATATTCACCAGCAGCAACAGAGCAAGCGCCCAGTAATAATTTCGGTTCCCGGGATACAACCGAAACAGGCCATAGCTTAAAAACAAAAAAGCGTATGATGCCAGTGCTGAAACCAACAAAGCAGATGGGAGTTTCTGCTTTTGCCATACCCAGCCAAATGCTTCCTGCAAATCAATATCATCAATCCTACCCTTTCCATGAATTCTAAATTCTATTACATTTTCGATGTTGGTTGCCAAATCTTCCTCACGCAAATCAGACTGGAGGTCCTGGAGGTCCAAAACAACGGTTTGCCATTCTCCGCTTTTCAGATCGGTACCCAAACCATGATAGAAATTTAATGAATTCTTTTTGATGACAATTCGATCTTTTTCAGCTTCTGTATAATTTAGAAGTCGCCGACCTTGCGGGGTATTAACATAGATGGAAATTTTGAAGGGGGAGTCAAACTTCATTTTCCATTTCAAGGTCAACGAAGCTGAAAAAATGCTATTTTTGGTTACATTGTTGGTCATTCTTATAAAGTCATTTTTCCTGGGGACTGAAAATTCAACAACATGTTTCCGAAGTTGATGGTCATAAACTTCCTTTACCGAAACACTTACTGATCTATGTGACCCACCCCAGGGACCAATCCCCATATATCCATATTGCTTAATAACTGGCAAGGCATTCAAACAGGAAATAAACAGTCCTGTCACAAGGAGAACCCAAAAAAAAGCCGTCAGCTTATTGTTCTTAACCCATGTCCCGACAGGTTCAGACCATTTTGAAGGCCAACCATAGCAGCTGAAGATCCCCCAGATGAAGAAGACCAGTGCCAAAAGCCAAACGACACCACCCATCATGCGGTTTCCATGCTTTCCGGGCCACACCCTCAGCACCAGCAGAATAAAAAAGACAACGAAAAACATATTGTCACTCAGAATGCTGCTGAACCTGGAAACAATGGATGGGTCTTTTGAATCGTTGTTTGGCATCAATTTTTTCGTGTGGAAACTGAGAATTTATCCTGGAAAAGACTTTAAAAGCACCTGAACAACCCGCTCACCCGCCTTACCATCCCAGAGGGGAATATCCCTCCCTTTAGGCCATCTACCCTGCAAAACATCTTCCAAGCCCTGGTGGACTTTATTCGGATCGTTTCCCACCAGGCGGCTGGTTCCCATCTCCACTGTAATGGGTCGTTCCGTATTGTCACGCAACGTGAGGCAGGGAACCTTCAAAAACGTTGTTTCTTCCTGCATACCGCCTGAATCGGTCAACACCACTTTCGCCTGGGCCATAAGACAAAGGTTGTCCCGATAAGACAAGGGGGCAAGATATTTAAAACCGGGATTTGCCTCAAACAGGCTTTGTAGCCCGCACGCCTCAATGGCTTTCCGGGTTCGCGGGTGCACGGGAAAAACCATGGGCAGCCTTTTGGAAAAACCAGCCAGACATTCGAGAAGCGGTTTCAGCACAACCGGATCATCCACATTGGCCGGCCGGTGCAGTGTGACCAGCCCATACGCCTCCCCTGGTTCCAAACCAAGACGTCCCAAAATATCACTCTTCCTGGCCTTTGGCAGTTCATGAACCAGCGTATCTACCATAGTATTGCCCACCAGGTGAATCTTACTTTCATCCACCCCCTCATGCTTCAGGTTCTCCACGCCGCTCGACTCGGACACCAACAATACCTGGGACAGTGCATCGGTCACCATGCGGTTGATCTCCTCGGGCATGCTCCGGTCAAAACTTCGAAGCCCCGCTTCCACATGAACCACGGGAATACCCAGTTTTACCGCTGCCAACGCACAGGCAACCGTGGAATTGACATCACCAAAAACCACCGTGGCCACCAAATGATTCTCCAGTATATGCGCTTCATAACGCTCCAGGATCCGTGCCGTCTGGACCCCGTGGGATCCGGATCCCGCATTCAGATTCACGTCAGGCTCCGGAATCCCCAGCTCGCTGAAAAACACATCGTTCATCCCTTGATCATAGTGTTGACCCGTATGAACAATCCGCCAGGAGAGCTCCCGTTCAGCCAGCGCCGCACCACACCCTTTGAGCGCACGTACCACCGGCGCCAGTTTCATGAAATTGGGGCGGGCACCCGCCACCAGATCAATCACAT
>CAYPQJ010000035.1:24447-27439 GCA_964412835.1 uncultured Desulfobacteraceae bacterium
ACCGGCGCCAGTTTCATGAAATTGGGGCGGGCACCCGCCACCAGATCAATCACATCCTTTGACACTTGAAACTCCAAAAGAAAATATCAAACCCCACAGCGCGGAAGCCGTTAAGGGTTCGCACAAAAACAATTTCACAGAATGATATCGAGATTTAGGCAATACCCGGCTGCTGGAATTGAGCGAAGTGACAGAAATAGTGAACTATTAGAGGCGCTAAAAATTGAGCGGCGACCAAAGAATGGCCAATCTGCGATGGGAAACGATATAGACTTTCCCGGCCAACGGCTTGGCAAAAAAAGTTGGGAACTGGCCTATTCCACCACAACAAACTCTTTGATCTTCAGAAAGGTCTTATCTCCGATACCCTTGACTTCAATTATCTCCTCCACACTTTTGAAGGGGCCGACCTTTTCTCTACGTTCAATAATCCTGTCAGCAATTACAACATCCACCCCATTCAACTCACACAACTTATCTTTGCTTGCCGTGTTGATGTTTATCTTATCTCCTGCAACGACAAATCCCGGAACCATTAGCAATCCAATCAATAATATACATAAACCGACCCGCATCTGCTTCTTTAACATAACCAACACTCCTTTCTCGAAAGCGAATAACCAAGCCGTTGGCCAACCCATTGAATCCTTTGAGAAGTTCTATCTCAATTAAAAATACCTTTTTGTATCTTTAAGTTAGTCCGAAGGTCAAGAAAATTATCACTTCCCATTACCCAAAGTAGCCCAAAGCTAAAATGGGTAATTCATGTTGATGTCTGTAAGATATTATAGATGGTCTTTCGGGACATGCCAAGCCTTTCGGCGATCTCTCGCCGTTTATAGCCACGGGAAAGCAACTGCTCAACGAGATATTTCTTTGCCGACCTGGTTTCGGGACCAGGTTTCAAATCGCCCTGTTTAAGACTCTCAATCCTCTCCTCAAGGGAATCCACACTGAGCAACTCCAATCCAGCAGCTTTTCCTGCTGTATTCCGTCCCGCCATTCCTTTGAATATGGGAGGAAACAGGGAGACAAGCTGCACGCGAAATCGCTCTATCACATCTTCCTGTTCAAAAACCTGGGTTGTTTCCACCTTTGCTCCTCGACTCAAAAAACCTCTATACATTTCCTTCCCTTTCCCACTATTCCCATCCAAAATATGTAGGATAAAATACGGGTCTACAAACGATTCCGGCGCACCCTCTTCACAATACAGCCTGACAGAAGACCATCGATATTCTTCCGCAAACGAAACCAAGCCGGCTTTTACCGGATTGAGATGGATGTATACAGAGGCGGTCACCAGGTAGCCATCATCGAGACAGACGGCCTGTCGGTAGGGACCGCCGAAGAGATGTCCTTTTCTCTCATATTTCTTGTTGAACCACATGGCGTAACGTGAAAACAGGTCCCGCATGGCATCGTAGAGGTTTTCCTCCTGGTTACTCAGCAGGATATGGACATGGTTTCCCATGAGGCAGAAAGCGTAAACGTTGATACTTTGTTTGTGGCTGATATCTTTTAGCAGGCCCAACATATAAAGCCGGTCTGCATCCTCCAGGAACAACGGTTCTTTTCCGGCAGCCCGCTGAGTAATGTGTGAGACAAGACCCGGCATATTTAGCTTCCGCTTGGCCCGGAAAACCCTCGAAATGCTTTTGCCATGAATGTCGTAAAAACGCTCCATACTACCCAAAGTAGCTCAAGCCTAAAACGGGTAATTGCATGCCACCACGCCCTATTTCTTCCTTAGTCTTACAGATTACAGCAACTTAAAACTTCTGAGGGCTTCGGCAATTTCCTGATTTCCCGAAGCCAGCTTTTTCATGGCCTCGATGAGTCTATTCAGTTTGTCCTGGTCGAAGTTTTTCGATTCGCTCTCCACCGCACCCAAACGGCCTTCAATCATCCTCACCTTTGTTTCAAATGGCCTGATCATGGTCCTCCGATCCCAGATGGCAAAACCGATGGTGACGGCAACAATCCCGGCAAAAGCGCATATCACAGCTACCATAATGTTGATCAATTGATCGAACCGTTTGTCAATGGATTCGAACCGGTTGTCCATAGATTCAAACCGGTTGTCGATTTCACGTAAAATAGCCTTTTGCCCCTCTTCCAGTTTTGTCAGTCGTTCTACAATCTCTCGATCCGAAATTCGAGGAGCGGTTTCGTAACCCCAGGAGATTGATTGACAACAAAGCATCACAACTAAAAAACCCAGCACATGTTTCACAGATCACCACCTCCTTTGTCAGCCCCTAATGCTGGTATTGTCACAATTCCGATCACTGATTGCAAGGTCTTTCTCCATTGCAATCGTTCCTTTTTCTTCGCCATACTCCGGCAACAGGACTTTTCCCCTGTCCAATGATCAATTCCATAAAAAGCTGAGAAGCAGCCGACGGGTACCTGCATGGTTTACCTTTCCCGAGGTGGTATCAACAGGAGGTTTTTGTCGACACATCGGATATGACGCCCGACGAGTCGGCCCAGGAGGTGCTTCTCTACCTGGAAAGAGCGGGGTATACCAAATAGGGTTACCCAAAAACAGCCTTAAGCCGAAATGTAAAGTTAGAGCATCTCCCGACGTTCTTGAATGGTTGCTTCATTGCAATGTCGTCTGGGATTGCCGCACATGAAACAGGAACAAACCTTTGGTGTGCACGAATACATGCCCACACGGCGTGCAGGGGGATCAAAAGAATCGATGAAATAGTGCCCCAGGGTTTTGCGGACCCATTCCTTTTTGCGTTTGTCATGATGACGACGCAACGCGCGTTTATGGCTTCCCGGTTTTTCGTACCCATTTTAGCCTTAAGCTGAAATGGGTAAAGCGCTATTCATCCCCATACCTCGAAATCAGGGTAAAAACTTTTTTCATCAGCGCCCTTGGAAATTCGGTTGAGAGCTTTCGCATAACAGATGCTTTATCTTCGTAAGCGCCTATTTAACCGCACTTCACCGCATGTGCAAAATCCATCTGTTTCGG
>CAYPQJ010000036.1:0-14257 GCA_964412835.1 uncultured Desulfobacteraceae bacterium
GAATTTCTTCTGTGGCACTACCGGGTGATGGATGCCTTCTGGTTCATCAATGTGGCCGAGCGTTTCGATCAGCCCACCGCCGAAAGACTCAACGAAAAAGTGTGGGGTCGGGTGGCGGGGATGGCGGCTAAGGATCTGCTGCCGCGATTTGCCATTGAAGAAAAGGGCCTCAAGGGATTTGTGAAAGCCCTGAAACTTTTCCCCTGGTGCATCCTGGTGGGTTACCACATCGAAGAAACGCCTGATGAAGTGATTATTTCAGTGCCGTCCTGCCCCACCCAGGAGGCCCGGCTCAAGAGGGGTCTGGATGAATTTGTCTGCAAGGAGATGCACCGCGGTGAATTTGAAGGGTTTGCCCGTGCCGTTGATGAACGGATTCAGGTGGAATGCCGCTTTGCACCGCCTGACCCGCATCCCCGGGATATGTTCTGCCAGTGGCGTTTTTCCCTGAGCGAGAATGGGTGAACCCGTTGCTAACAAGTTGACATGATCAGGGTTTGATGCTAGGGAAAATACGGATTCGGTAAGGCATTCGGCCTTCTGGTTGAAGATTTGCCCGCTTTTAACAACTTGACAGGGAGGAATACCACAATGGCTGATTTAGCTTCCAAATTTGAGACTGCTGCGCAGGATGTACGGAAATTGTCAAAGAAACCTGACAATAAAACGCTTCTGGAGTTGTATGCTTATCACAAACAGGCCAAGAACGGAGATGTAACGGGAAAACGTCCCGGTTTTACCAATATGGTGGGCCGTGCCAAATACGACGCGTGGGCAAAACTGAAAGGAACCGGCAGCGATGGGGCCAGGCAGTCCTATGTTGATCTGGTGGAACGTCTGCTGAAAGCAGGTAAATAACGTATGGATCCCTTGAACACTAAATAGCATATCTGTCTGTTGAATAGAAAAAAAAGGTGAAAAAAATGAGTCAATCCATGACGAATGCCGACAATTTCTGGCTCTGTATGGATGATCCCACCAACTTGATGATGATCACCGCATTTATGGAGTTTGAGGGTCTTATTGATTTCAAGCGTTTGCGGGCGACCATTGAATCCCGTGTGTCATCTTTTCCGCGTTTCAGGAAAAAAGTGGTGAGGCCCGTATCCGGTATGGGAACGCCCACCTGGGAGATGGACCGGCATTTTGATATTCGGTCCCATATTCACCGGGTGGCCCTTCCATCACCCGGGGGAAAGGCGGAACTTCAGGAAATGGTGAGCGATATGATGGCTGCCCCCCTGGACCCCCATAAACCTCTCTGGCAGGTCCATCTCATCGAGAATTTTGGAGAAGGGAGCGTGGTCCTTTTTCGGATTCACCACTGCATTGCCGACGGTATTGCCCTGATTTACGTATTGCTGGCGGCTGCTGACAGCGAGGCGGATGCGTCCTGGCCCGAAGAGCTGCCCCAAAAGCAGAAAAAGATGTCATCTTTTGATTTCCAGTGGCCCATTGCCGGGGTGATCCGAGGCGTCCAGAAAGTCAAAGATACCACCCGGAAACTGGGGCAGAAGGTCGTCGAAGAATTCAAGGATACGATTTTCGATCTGGATGGCCTGATGGACAAGACCAGGAAAAGTTCCCACGTCTCGGCTGAGGTGGGCGGGGTCCTGGCAAAACTGGCGCTTATGCCGCCGGATCCATCAACCGCATTCAAGGGAAAACTGGGTACCCGGAAGAATGCGGTCTGGACCGACCCCATTCCCCTGGATTCGGTGAAAACGGTGGGTCTTTCCATTCGGGGTGCCACCATCAATGACGTATTGATTTCCACGGTCACCGGGTCCATGCGTCGCTATTTGAAAAGCCGAAACTACCCGGTCAACACCCTTGATCTGAATGTGCTGGTGCCGGTCAATATCCGCAAACCGGGTACGGAAGTGGAGTTGGGAAACAAGTTCAGCCTGATTTTCCTGACACTGCCCGTTTATATTGAGGACCCGGTGATTCGATTAAAGGAAGTCAAACGTCGCATGGATGATCTCAAGAAGGCGCCTGATGTCATGGTGAATTTCGGCCTGCTCAGCACGGTGGGCTTTATGCCACCGGGGATTGCCAAGAGTCTGGCCCATTACTTCAGCAATAAAGCGTCCGGGGTTCTGACCAATGTTCCGGGTCCCAAAGAGCCTCTCTATTTTTCGGGCAGTGAAATCAAGAACATTATGTTCTGGGTGCCCAGGGCAGGAGAGGTGGGCCTGGGTGTCAGTATTTTGAGCTATAATGGAAAAGTGAGTGTGGGGATTGCCGCCGATGAGGGATTGATGCCTGACGGCGAAGCGCTCCTTGAGGGATTTGAAGAAGAACTGGCGCATCTGGTGCATTTGGTGGAATCGGGAGAGATCGAGGAGGCGCCGCTGGTTTTGCACGACACCTATCAGGAGATGCGTTGTAAAGCGCTGACCCGAGAGGGAGCGCAGTGCAAAAAACGTGCGACCCCTGGATCTGAGTATTGCAGCATCCATGATCAGGTTTCGCAAAAAGATGAACATTCTCCGCAGGGTTCAGCTGATACCGGGGAAAGCACGCGCGAATCTCATGTGGATCTGGATACGGATCCCCACCGGTGCCAGGCACTGACCCAAAGCGGAAAACAGTGCAAAAAACGGGCAATGCCGAATTCAGAGTATTGCAGCACCCATCGACCGGCGGTACCGGAAAGGGACACCCGTGATCTGGCTGAGGTTTTGAAAGAACTGAGTGGTCGCTAATACCGAATACAGGGGAGGGTAATGTGAAAAAGGTTGTCAGCATCAGCCTCGGGCCGAAAACTGCTGATTTCGAGCTTGATACGGAGTTTTTAGGTCATGAGTTTTCTATCAAACGGGTGGGGACCGATGGTGATCTGGATAAGATGCTGGGTCTGCTGTTGGAATGGGATGGTAAAGCCGATGCCATTGGTTTGGGTAGCATGCGGTTCCCGAATGCCATTGGGCCTAAACATGTACTGGAACGTCGTGCCGAAAAGATCAGGGCTTTGAGTGACCAGGTCAACACGCCCGTTACCATGGGCAGCGCGCTTCGAAATGTGGTTCATGAATGGTCTATCCGGCATGTGGAATTCGTATTCGGGAAATATTTCGATAACGCCAGGGTTTTCTTTTTCTCAGGCCTGGCCAACCATAAAATTGCCCGGGTCTTGAATGAGTTTACGGACAACCTGGTATTTGCGGACCCGGTTCTCGAAAACGGTATCAGCAAATTCATAAAATCCGTAAGAGATCTGGAACTGTATGCCAGCGGGGTTCATGAGATACTGAAATGGGTGCCCAGCAAGAAGTTTTCTAAAAACTTTACGCCGGCGCGCCTTTGGAATATTCACCTCATGAGAAAGGCCCTTCAGCAGGCCCAGGTGGTTGTGGTGCCCCATTATGACTTTTACCGCTACCTGGAGCATGCCACCCTGGAAGAACTGGGGGGCAAAATAATCATCACCTCCTGTGCTTATGATGATCGGGTCAGTTTCCTCCAGGAACGCGGTGTGGATGTGATCATCGACACCGCTCCCAAAGTGCTTGAAAAGGTGGTGGGGCTCAATGTCCTGGAAGCCATGCTGCTGGCGGCCCTCGACAAAAAACCGGACCAGATTATCGATGATGATATTCTGGAGGTTATTTGCGAGCAGAATATGGCCCCCAGGGTGGTCTATCCTTCCGGGACCCCCAAGCGGGTCAACCGGTTCGCCTTTGTGATCCATCCCCTCTCCCAGGAGTTTCTCAAGAAAGAAAAAGCTCTGGATATGGTCAGCCGGTTTGCGCCACCTTTTTTTATGGATGCTGTGGAAAAAGTCATCGCCTATGCGCCGCCGTTTCTCTATTCTAAGGTGACCGGCATCAAGTCTCCTTCCGGTGTGGAAGCGGAAGGATGGTTGATTTCAGTGGGGGGGACGCCTAAGCAGATGCTGGCCCACAAACCTGAATTTACTTATGACCGTCTCCTGCAGGCAGCCAAGATGGCAAAGCGGCTGGGCGCACAGATTATGGGTCTGGGGGCTTTTACCAAAGTGGTGGGAGACGCGGGTGTGACCGTTGCCAAAAAAGCGGATATACCCATTACCACGGGGAACAGCTACAGCGCTTCAGGGGCGCTTTGGGCCGCGGCCGATGCCGTGCGCCGAATGGGCCTGATCCAGGTGGAAAAAGGCAAGCCCATCCAAGGCAAGACCATGGTTTTCGGGGCCACCGGGGCCATCGGTTCGGTGTGCTGCCGTCTTCTGGCAAAAGCCTTTGAAGAGGTCTACATGGTGGGCCGTAATACCGCTAAACTGCTGGCGTTGCGGGGGGCCATCCTGAAAGAAACGCCAGGTGTGAAGCTGCACATATCGACTCGCCCGGATCGACATCTGCCCGATATGGACGTCGTTGTTACGGCCACATCCGGTGCCGGAAAGGCCATCTTGGACATCATGCGGGCGAAACCCGGTTGCGTCATCACGGATGTGGCCCGGCCGCTCGATCTCTCTCCCGAAGATGTGGCCAAGCGACCGGATGTGCTGGTCATCGAATCCGGTGAAATTGAACTGCCCGGCAACCCGGAGATGAAGAATATCGGTCTTCCGCCCAAGGTGACCTACGCGTGCATGGCTGAAACCATTGTGCTGGCCCTGGAAGGCCGTTTTGAAATCTTTACCATCGGCCGCGAAATTGAATGGGAAAAGGTACGGGAAATCTACAAGATGGGCCTGAAACACGGTATGAAGCTGGCGGCCATCTCAGGGGTCAACGGGGTGTACACCGATGATGACATTGACCGCGTTCGAAGGCTGGCCTTGAAAGCCAGAAAAACCTGGACACCTCCCCGTTTTTCAGATGTGGCGTGAAATATTTTCCGCCATTTGAACGGCGCCAAAGTCCCCGTCGATGGTGATGCGTGCGTTTTCCGGTATTTTTTTTGTGGCCTGTCGAACGCCGACCACGGCGGGGATCCCCAGTTCCCGGGCCACAATGGAGCAGTGGTTCAGTATTCCCCCTTCTTCAACAACAATACCGCCGACGATTCGCAGGACCGGGGTCCAGCCGGGGTCGGTATTTTTGGCCACCAGGATATCCCCTTTCTGAATACCGTGTTGGGTGGGGTTATCCACGATCCGTGCCCGTCCGGTCGCCCGTCCGGGACTGGTTCCGATGCCTCGGATGACTTTTGTGTTGGATGGCAGTTCGTCCATGGGTCTGCCGTCAATATAAAATGTGTAAACATCTGATTGTTCAAGGAATGCCTCCCGTCGGTTGCCGGCCAACCCCTTTGCCGATTCAAACCCGATTTTGCCCTCCACCACCTGTTCCAGTTCGGATTGCGTCAGAAACAGCACGCCTTCACCCAGACCGGTATGTTTTCCCAGTATCATAACGGATTGCCTGATCCGGTAAAGAATCTTGTCCAGAAAAAATCTCAGATCCTCCCGCAGATTCAAAAAATCGCAGGTAAATTTCAAAAGAGGTCGGAGCAGGAGACGGAGGTGCCAGGGAAGCTTCTGCCGAATTATTGCTACGGGGTCGGCAGACTTGGTGGTTTTCACCATGCCACCATCCAACGAACTTCTGAGAAGGGTTGCCACCATCCCCAGAACCTCTTCCGGCACTTCAGTCCATCGTTTCAGATAAAGGGTCCTGTGGCGGGATCGACACCCGTATTTTAACAGAAACATGTCGAGCTTTTCCTGAAGCGGAGGCGGGAGCGTCCCAACCAGTTGTTCAGGGGGTCGGTTCAAAAATCCTTCAAGAACCGTCTCATCATTTCTGAGGGTTTCCGCCAATTTCCTTATCTCATGTTCGATCTCGGTGGTAATATTGTCGGTGTTTGTACTCAAAAGGTGAAGGAAATCTGAGTAAGGCAGCCCGCCCAGGTCTTTAACCACCCATCTCAACGCCCATGTGAAAACCGTGGCGTAAAGGTACGGCCACTGGTTTTTTTCCTGAAGAAGCGCCAGGCATTCGAGAGATTCATTGGTCTTTCTCAGTGCCTGTTCGGTTGTGGTGTCGGATAACCTGTCAATTCTATTGAGATTATCCTGGAGCTTTCTTAGGTGCAGGCGGGAGAGATGTTGACAAAATAGAGGGTTCCCCTGTGGCTGCATAACACCTAAGGCTATGGCCCGAACAGTCCATAGCAACAGGTTTTTTACGGAGGGTGACGGTACGGAATCGATTTCAAATCCCGGCGGAAACAGGCTTCGAAGTTCACTGATGCGGAATTTTTGGGGGACCAGGTTCAGAAGCTGTTTGAGGCTTTCACAGTTGACATAAAGGAATCCGTTGATGACGGACAAGCTGGGTTTAATCACGGGGATCTTCAGGAATTCCGAGTTTCTTGAGAGGTCGAACCGGGGCGTATTGTTTATCATGGCATCCGCCAGTAAAGGCGTGAGCCGATCAGCCCAGAGATCCTCGGCAATCTTTCGCGTCCAGGTTCCGGGCGGCGCTTTAAAATCTGACTCCCTTATGGTTGTGATGGGACGAGACTGGAGAAGCCATAACTTATCGTTGCCATCAATGGCCCATTCGATGTCCTGGGGCTTCCCGCCCGAATTCGCCTCGGCTCTTTTGGCCAATTGCGCGATTTCCCGCCATTTTATATCTTTCAGGATCATGCCGTCCGTTTTGTTCATTTCGGATGTGGTTCTGTCTTCCACTATCCTGTCACCTCGAACAAAGACGCGATACGGCGTGACATGGCCGCTCACAAGCTTTTCGCCCAGGCCGACTACGGCTTCGACGACCACATCGTTTTTCAGGGGGACCATGGGGTTTCGGCTGAAAGCGACTCCGGCAGTTTTGGCATGAACCATTCTTTGAATCACAACGGACATGAGCGGTGCTTTATCATTCCGGCTTAACCGATCACCAAGATAGTCAAAAACCAGCTGTGATGCCGCACTTTCCCAGCACTTTTTAATCTTGTCTTTTAAATCGTCTTCATCCCGTACATCAAGATAGGTCTCGTATTGGCCGGCAAAGCTTTTTCCCTCAAGGTCCTCTTGTGTGGATGATGACCGTACCGAAACACCTTCGGAAAGACCAATCTCTTTGGCCACATCCCTGATTTCGCTCAGAAGGCCGTCGGGCCAGTCCTTGTGCCTTTGGTAAAAATCGTTGGCTTCAACCCTGATGGCGACGGCTGGAGGAACATCAAAACGTGAACGCGTTGCCCGTGCCAGTGATGCAAATTTATGTCCCACCACACCGGGATCCAGGGCAACGTCATCTTCGAAACGGATCAGGTATTTCAAATTATTGGCTTCCTTTCCGTTGGGCCAACATCTTTGCCATCAGTGCGCCGATCCCCTGTGGCAACATCTCTTCGGGAGCCAGCTTTCCCAATATGTTGAGAAAAGCCTTTGCGGGTGGCGAAAGCCGCTGGTTTTTCAGATAGGCGATACTGACGTCTAACAAGATCCGATCCCCTTGCAGTCCAACGGTCGCCAACGTTCCCTCCTCAAGCTCTATGCCAACAGCCTCCTTCACCAGGAAAGATATCCCATCCCCTCGCTGGACCAGTTGTTTGATGAATTCCGTATTACTGGTCTCCATCAGCATATTCGGGAAGCAATGGTTCTTTTTAAACAGGTCGTTGACCAGCTTTTGTGTTCCCGAACCCATCTCCTTCATGATAACCGATTCTTTTGAAATTTGGTCAAAAGAAATATCCCCCTTCCCGGCCAGAGGGTGATCCGGCGCTGTAATGAGAACCACTTCCTCCTCGCTGAACGGAAAAAAACAGACATCGGAATGGTCTTCCGCCTTGGCGATAATGGCGATTTCGTTCTGAAAGTTACAGAGACTGTATGCCATATCCAGAGAACTTCCCTCATCCAAGTGGATTTTGATCTGGGGATAGGTTTCATGGAATTTGGTGAATATCAGCGGCATGAAGTATCTGGCATAGGTCTTGGTGGTGCCGATCCTGAGATCTCCAATTTTGAGTTCCCGCATATTTCCGATGACATTTTCTATTTCCTCTTCATATTCGAAAATCTTGCGTGCGTACTGATACAAGGTCTTTCCTTCATCGCTGAGATATACTTTTCTCCCCCGCTTCTTGAAGAGCTTCAGGCCGCAATACTCCTCAAAGAGCTTTATCTGTGCGGTTACAGCAGGCTGGGTAACATAAAGCTTCTCGGCGGCGATGGTGAAATTTTCATATTTCGCCGCCAGACAAAAACCCCTGAGTTGATTGAAGTTAATCATTGGCAATTTCCCGTTTTTGAATTCTAAATAAAATTTATGACCCAAAATCATTCATAAACAAAATTTATCAATATCATAAATAAAAAGGATTTGACAGTTCTTATTGAATCGAGGAGCATCTTGAACCATTAACCTGAAATCCTATAACTAGGGAGGAGCAAAATGGCAGATGAAAAAGCAGGAAGGTTTCCGGATCCACACGAGTATCAGGTTCCCCCGGACCTTGAAGGATGGGAAGAGATGTACCCGTCACACCATCTGTTTTCCAAAGAGAGGGAAGACTGGGAAAAACAGCAATTCTGGTATATGGACAAGATTCATGCGCCGGAGCCGATGCCGCCATTGGATATGCTCTTTCAGGAAGCGTGGCAGATCTCTCTTTCCCAGTACACCACCAGAGTCTTCTGCATTCCTCCGGCCCAGGGAATCGCACAGCGGATGGTCGGGTGCTACATGTACATCTGTGCGGTTGCACCCCCGCCCGATGAGATTATCGGAGAGAAGGCCGCCCTCTTTGAGAAAAGAGTATTTTATGTATTTGAGCATTATAATGAGCTGTGGGATAAATGGCTGACGAAATTCAAAGCCCTGGGGAATGAGATGCTTGAGTTGGAAATCCCCAAGGAAATGCCGAAATATGTCCCGGAAGACCAGGTCCTCCCGGCGCCCACGGGCTGTTATGTTTCCTATGACCTGATTGAGTCGTTTGACAAACTGGTCCACCAGATGTTCAAGGGGTGGCAGTACCACTTTGAAATGTTGAACCTGACCTATCTGGCTTACCTGATGTTCGGGGATGTTTCCCGGAAGCTTTTCCCGGGGATCAGTGAAAGCGCCATCGGAAAGATGGTAGCTGGGGCCTATGTTTCCATGTTTCGGCCTGAAGAGGAGTTGTGCAAGTTGTCCAGGCTGGCTGTTTCTCTAAGTGGCGTGGCGGATGTTCTCAAGAGCGACCAAACGGCGGCCGGGAAGGTTGCTGAACTTGAAAAGATACCCGATGGGAAGCAGTGGCTTGAGGCCTTTGATAAGGCCAAAGACCCGTGGTTTTTCGTGTCGTGCGGGAGCGGCTGGTTCCATTATGAGGGGAGCTGGATCAATAACCTGGATATCCCATACGGTTATATCAAAAGTTATGTGGAACGGCTGGAAAATGGTGAGACCATTGAGCGGTCCCTGGACAAGGTGGAAAAGGAGAGGGACGAAACCGTCGCCGAATACCGTAAACTGATTGCCAGTGACGAAGACAGAGAGGCGTTTGATGGCGCCTACAATACCGTCAGAACCATTTACCGGTACGCGGAAGATCATCTGTTCTGGGTGGAACACTGGTTCCATACCATCTGGTTTGCAAAGATAAGGGAATTAGGTACGCTCCTGGTGGACAACGGGATGATCAATGAACCGGATGACATATTTATGTTCAACCGCTATGAGATTCCTGAACTTCTGACCGAAGTTTCCACCGCCTGGGCCCTCGGCGTGGGAGTTCCGGTGCGGGGGGATTATTACAAGGCCAAGGCTGCGAAGCGAAAAAAGATCCTCAAAGCAGCCGCTGAATGGAACCCGTCACCGGCCCTGGGTGTTCCGCCGGAGGAAGTGGCTGAACCCTTTACCATTATGCTCTGGGGTGTCACCACCGACAAGGTCAAAGAATGGTTGAAGGGGATGGGACAGGGTGAGGTCGACGCCGAAGGTATCTCCGAGCTGAAGGGATTTGCCGCCTCAGCAGGCGTCGTTGAAGGGAAGGCAAGAGTACTCAAACGGCTCAAGGAGGTTATGGACCTGGAGCCGGGAGATATTCTGGTTTGCCCCACCACCAACCCTTCGTGGGCCCCGGTTTTCACCAAGATCAAGGCGGCGGTTACCGACATCGGCGGACTCACCAGCCATGCGGCCATTGTGTGCAGGGAATATGGGGTTCCGTCGGTTACCGGCACCGGAATCGCCACATCGGTCATTAAGACCGGCGATACGATCCGGGTTGATGGCGGTACGGGTGTGGTTACCATTGTAGAAAGAGCTTGATAATTTAAATGATTACTTTTTAACCCCTTCCTCCCTTCGACCGGCAAAAGACCGAAAACAGGTTGGCTGTCCCGATGGGGGAGGGGAAATCCCCCATGGAGTAACAGATGGATTACGTTCTCAATTTTGAAGTTCTTGATAAGACTTCCCTGCCGACGGTGGGGGGGAAGAATGCCAGCTTAGGAGAGATGATTAAATCCGGGGTTCGTGTCCCGCCGGGGTTTGCCGTGACCACAGACAGTTACCTGAGTTTTATCACGGAGACGGGTATCAATGATAAGATCATGAGTATCCTTTCAAAGGTTCGCCCTGATGATGTCGGTTCCCTTGATGAAGCCAGCGAGGAAATTCAAGCCATCATCAAAAAGACGCTCATGAACGATGAAGTCAAAGCCGCTATCCGTCAAGGTTATTCCGAGCTGTGCAGGAAATGCCGTATGGAAGGCTTGCCCGTAGCGGTTCGATCGAGCGCCACGGCCGAAGATCTGCCCAATGCCAGTTTTGCCGGACAGCAGGATACCTATCTGTGGGTCGTCGGAGAAGATCATATTATCAACAGTGTTCGCAGGTGCTGGGCTAGCCTTTACACGGCGCGCGCTATCGATTACAGAAATAAGAACGACTTTCCCCATGAGAAGGTATTGATCAGTGTAGGTGTTCAGAAAATGGTCAATTCAAAGGCTGCAGGCGTCATGTTTACCCTGAACCCCACCAATGGTGATCCGTCAAAGGTCGTGATTGAAGGAAGCTGGGGCCTGGGGGAGACGGTGGTTTCCGGCTCGGTAAATCCTGACAAGTTTGTGGTCGATAAGGTGACACGGGAGATTGGTGAAAGGACCATATCTCTGAAGCATATCAAGTGTGTTCATGATCCCGAAGGTGGAGAAGTGACAGACGTGGACGTGGAAGAGGACATGCGGAACAGGTGCTGTCTGGAAGATTCGGAAATACGAAAATTAATGGAAATTGCCAAGAATATTGAGACCCATTATGGCCGGGCCATGGATATTGAGTGGGCCATTGATGGGGACTTTTCTTTTCCGGAAAGCGTATTTATTGTTCAGGCCCGTCCGGAAACCGTCTGGAGTCAGCGCAAAAAGAAGTCTTTGCTCGGCAAAAAGAGCGGATACCAACTGTTGATGGACCAGGCGATGAAGCGGATCAAGATCCCCGGTTAGACGCCGGGTGAAACTGGAAAAATGGCGTGAGGAGTTATCGTTATGTCGGAGCAACCCCTGTTGGATGGAAAGAAGATCCTCATTGTGGACGATGAGGCGGATATATTGGATATGTTGGAAGAACTGCTGGAAATGTGTGAGGTGGTCAAGGCTTCCACGTTTGAAGAAGCAAAAGATCTGTTGGAATCACAACATTTTGACATGACCATTCTGGATATCATGGGGGTTAACGGCTATGGGCTCCTGGAGATTGCCAACAAAATGGATATCCCCGCTGTTATGTTGACCGCCCATGCGTTTACGCCGGGGAATCTGCTCCGATCCGTCAAAGAGGGCGCCGATTCATATTTGCCGAAAGAAGAAATGGGCAACATTGCCATTTTTCTAAATGACATCCTGGAGGCCATACAAGAAGGAAAAGACCCCTGGGAACCCTGGCAGGATAAGTTGCCCACCTCCTACTTTGAAAAGAGATGGGGCGCCATGTCAAAAGACACGACCAAGGACTTCTGGGAACAATTCAAGGCCGGTATTAAAGAGAGGAAAAACAAGTAATTTTAGACTGGTTTTTACTTGACGAGCTGTTAGCGTTTCGTTACAGTCCACTGCTGAAAAGGAGATCTTACTTACACTTAATTCAGGGCCGGCAGAGCAAACATGATCAGGCGCTACCATACGGGTTTATGCCTTTCAACCGGTTCTCGTAACCTTCGAGATGGTAATAATGAAACAGAACGCCCTCCAGCAGAAATGCGGGGGCGTTTTTTTTTGCCGTAATGTCATGACATTTTGACCCGTTTTGCCGGAATTGCTTCCATTGCGCTGGACAATGCCCTCCTTTACGAGGCCACCCGCGAGGCGAAAGAGGCGGCAGAGACGGCCAATCGGGCAAAAAGTGATTTTCTGGCCAGCATGAGCCATGAAATTCGAACGCCCATGAACGCTATACTGGGTATGGCTGAGCTTCTTTCGGAGAGTCCCCTGAATCCTGAACAGCGAAAATACGTCAGCATAAGCCGCAATTCGGGACAGGGTCTGCTCGATATCATCAATGACATTCTGGATATTTCCAAAGTCAAAGCGGGACGACTTGAACTGGAGCATGTCCCCTTCGATCTGCAGGAAAGGCGCCACCCCGATCATTGCCCTTACGGCCCACGCACTCATGGAGGACAAACAGAAATGCCTGGATGCGGGCTGTACCGATTATTTGCCCAAACCGCTGAAAAAAAGGATCTTTTGGTAAAAATAGGGGAATATTCAGGGACTTCTGAAAACGGATAGGAGATAAATTCAATGGCGGAAGAAAGAATTGTGGTTTACGCGGATCCGGACTTGGCTGACGACATCCCCTGGTATCAAGGACAGGTAAGGGAATATGTGGAAGCCATTAAAACGGCCATGGGAAGCTCAGACTTTGAAACCATCGAAGATGCAGGACATCGCATGAAAGGAAGCGGGGAAGCTTTCGGATTTGATGCCGTCTCGGAAATGGGAAAGTCCATTGAGATGGCCGCCAAAGAAAAGGATCTTGACGAAATCGGGAAAAAATGGAAGGAACTCTCAAGATACATCGAAGTGGTGGAGGTGGTTTACGAAGAAGCTTGAAGTTGGAAGGTTAAGGGTGAAAGGCGCCATGCGCCATCAGTCATGAGTTATGGGCTTTCAGCTTATATGAGGATGCATCATGAAACGGAAAAGGCTTGGCGAGATACTTCAGGAAGCCGGGTTAGTCAGCGAGGAACAGATTCAGAAGGCCTTGAAGATAAAGAGCCGGACCGGGAAACGCATCGGGAAGATTTTCATTGAAATGGAATGGGTTTCCGAATTGGATATCTGCCAGACCCTGTCCAGACAGCTCGGCATCCCGCTGGTCAGCTTGAAAAATAAGAAAATCGATCCGAAAGTATTGGGCCTCCTTCCCGCAAAGCTTTGCTTCAAAAGGCGATTGGTTCCCCTGATCGTGAAAGACCGCAATCTTGTCATCGCCATGAATAACCCAATCGACTATGAAGCCATGGACGAAGTCTCCTTTGCTTCCGGGCACCGCGTTCGCACCACTGTGGCTCTGGAGCAGGAAATTCTGGATGTTCTTGTCCGTTCCTATCCCCCCGGTGAAGATTATATGGATGATGTTGAAACGGGCGAATACCGGGCCGATCTCGTCAATGTTATCGAGGAAATCAGGGATTTCGGAGATATCAGTCCCGAGAAACTGGAAAAGGCGGCCAAGGGCGGTGTTATCCGCCAATTGACAAACGGGATTATTTTAAGTGCCGTCAGGAAAAGGGCCAGCGATATTCACATCGAGCCTCAGGAAGATGATGTGGCTGTAAGGTATCGTATCGACGGCATGTTACGGGATATCATGGCCTTCGATAAAAGCGCCCAGGCCGCGGTTGTTTCCAGGATCAAGATCATGGCCAACCTGGACATCACCATCCGGGCAAAACCCCAGGACGGCAGTTCACGGGTGAGGATTGGCGAAAGTGTTTACGATCTTCGTGTGTCCTTTCTGCCCACGTTCTTTGGGGAAAAGGTGGTCATCCGGGTTCTTGAAAGTCAGGGCAGCATGGCGCTTGCAGGACTCGGCATGCGGGAGAAGGATCTGGAGGAATTTGAGCGCCTGTTGTCCATGCCCCAGGGCTTGATCCTTGTAACCGGTCCCACGGGAAGCGGGAAAACAACAACCCTTTATGCTGTTTTACAACGTCTTTTGTCTCCGGAAATCAATATTGTAACCATCGAAGATCCTATCGAATACTCGGTCCATGGCATCAACCAGGTCCAGGTGAACCCGGCAAGGGGACTGACCTTTGCGAAAGGTCTCCGGTCACTGCTTCGCCAGGACCCCAATGTGGTCATGATCGG
>CAYPQJ010000036.1:14357-27434 GCA_964412835.1 uncultured Desulfobacteraceae bacterium
CATGAATTCAAGAAGGGGAAAGGGTGCGTTGAATGTCAGGGGACCGGATACAAAGGGAGGATGGGTGTTTATGAATTACTGGTGGTCAACGATGAAATCGGTGCTTTGATCAGCGAAGGGGGGACTGACAGGGAAATCCTTCAGGCGGCCCGCGGGGCCGGCATGAAATCCATGACCGAAGATGGATTCGAAAAAGCCGGTCAAGGCATCACGACCCTTGAAGAACTGATGCGGACAGCACCTCCTTCGGATATTTCTCCCATCGGCTCACTACCGTCCAGACCTAAGGCCGAGACGCGTGTTGAAAATCCCCATCCACAGGGTTCTTTTTCCGAGAAGGATGAAAGGCCACCGTCAGCTATCAGGCGCGACCGAATCATGATCGTGGATGATGACGAGGCCATCAGGCGGTTTGTGGGGAGGATTCTTAAATCTGAATTTTATGAAGTGATTTTAGCGGAGAACGGGAAAGACGCATTGAACAAAATTTTTGAAAATCCTCCGGACCTGGTTTTAGTTGATTACAAGATGCCTAAAATGAATGGTCTTGAATTTATAGAGAAACTCAAAAGCCATTCTCACCTGAGCCTTATTCCAACCATTATGCTCACGTCAACGGATACGGAAGAGACGGAGATCCAGGCGCTCAATGTGGGCGCCGATGACTGGATTCAGAAGCCGATTCACAAGGCAAGGCTTCTTGCACGGATCAAACGTCTTCTGAAGTCAAAACGCTCATAGCCTTATGGATGAAATCGTCCGGTTTTTTAAGCGTGATCCGAAAAGGGGAAAATACAAAAAGGAATTTCTGGCCAGTTTGAATGTCCAGGCCAGGGCCTTGCAGCGGCCTTTTGGATTCATTTTTCCGTCCGGGATACCGGCATCGGAATTTCCCAATCCAAGCAGGCCGCCATTTTCGAACGCTTCACCCATGCGGATTCCTCCACCACGCGGAAATACGGCGGCACCGGTCTGGGATTGACCATTTGCAGACGTCTTGTGGAGATGATGGGAGGAGAAATCTGGGTTCAGAGCGAACCGGGAAAAGGGAGCACATTCTTCTTTACGATACGTTTCGGTATTGACCGTGAGAGTGAAAAGAAAGAAGCGTTGTTGTTTGAGGAGGCGATGGGACTGCCCGGACAGGCCGCTGACGGAGCCGCAGCAAGGCTGAAGGCGGAAGAAGGGTTGGCGGTTGCCCCTTTAAATATACTCCTTGTGGAAGATGCCAAAGAGAATCAGATCGTTATCAAATCCTTTATGAAAAAGACACCCCACAGGATAACGCTTACAGAAATGCCTGGATGCGGGCTGCACGGATTATCTCCCCAAGCCGTTAAAAAAAGCGGATCTTTTGAAGAAAATCTCAGAATATTCCGGAATATCTGAGAACGGATAGGAAAATGGAATGGAAAATAAACGGATTTCGCATATCTTTCTCATACTGATTTTATCTCTGTTAATGTGGCCTGTCTTAAGGGCATGGGCTGTTCCCACGCTCCAGCTCCGGTCTTCTCAGGCCAGCTATGATGGTTCCCCCTACGCGGAAATCCTGGAAGACAAGGAACGGAAATGGACCATCGACGATGTGACGGCCCCGCCCCTGTCAGAAGCATTCACACCTGTGGGTGCACAGACCCTGAATCTGGGTATGAGCACCTCCGCCTTCTGGATCCGTTTCGCTGTACAAAGCGAAAGATCGCATCAGGAATGGCTCCTTGACATCAACTGGCCTTTCCCCCTTCTCACAACGCTGTACCTCCCTGTTCCCGCTAAAGGAGAAAAGAATGCTGAATCAAGGGAATGGATCGCGATGACGGGTGGCACACCTGTGGTCACTGCCCTTCCTGATGCCAAACGAAAGCTCCCGTTCCTGGATCTCCGGACGGAGATTGAAGGCCCCGTAACCTTCTATCTGCGGGTAGAAGGGTCGGATGGCTTCATCGTCCCTTTGAAAATTTGCACCAGAGAAGCCTACTTCGAAAGATCCAAAAAAGTAACGACGTGGCAAAGCATCAATTACGGCGTCCTCCTGTCCATGGCCGTCTTAAATCTATTTCTCTTTTTAGCCCTGCGGGATAAGAGCTACCTCTGGTACGTCATCTATCTGATGTCCGTTGGTTTATATATGTACGGCTACCACGACGCCAGTTTTTTCGGATATCTTGGCACCAACGATGTCGTGGGCCATGTGCGTACCGTAATTATGCTGCTTGGCTCGGGGTTGGTTTTCCTGGCCCTGTTTGCTCGATCTTTTCTCGGTACCCAACAACGTTTCCCCCTCGGCGACAAGATCCTGCGTGTCTTTATCGCCCTAAGCGTGGTTCCCATGGTAGGTGTCTTTTTTTCCGATGTTCGGATATGGAATGAATATAAGTCCATATTGCTGCTTATATCCTCTTTTATCATCATATGGATTGGGATCGTATGCTGGAAACGGGGTTTCAAACCGGCCCGTTTTTTTCTGCTGGCGATGATGATTTCCTGTATCTCCGCCATCTGCTACGCGCTCATCTTCGATGGCAGTTTTCCATTTGGGGACTGGTTATTCATGATGATTGAAACGAGTCTTTCCCTGGAAGCCGTTCTGTTTTCATTAGCCCTCGGGGATCGCATCCGAACCCTTATAAAGGAAAGGGAATCAGCTGCCGCGGCGAACCGGGCCAAGAGCGAGTTTTTGGCCATCATGAGCCATGAGATCCGCACCCCCATGAATGCGATTTTAGGCATGGCGGATCTCCTCCGGGAGTCGTCTCTGAGCCCCGAGCAGAGAAAATATGTCCATATTCTGGGGAATGCCGGGGAAGGGCTTCTGGACCTGATCAATGATATCCTCGATCTCTCCAAAGTGGAGGCCGGACGGATTGTGTTGGAGGAAACCGGGTTTGACCTGTTGGAAGTGGTGGAGCGGATTGGTGAACTCATTGCATTGAGGGCCCATGAGAAAGGCCTGGAACTCCTCTGCCATGTACCCCCCGATACGCCTGTCCACCTTGTGGGAGACCCTGTCAGGCTTCGGCAGGTATTGGTCAATCTGATGGGAAACGCGGTGAAATTCACCCATGCGGGCGAAATTGTACTGGAAGTGAGGGCGCTTTCGCATTATGAGGACGCTTTGAAGATCGAATTCGCCATAAAGGACACGGGGATGGGTATTGGGGAAGAAGATCAGGGCAAAATTTTTGAGAGCTTCACCCAGGCCGACACGTCCACCACCCGGGAGTACGGCGGCACAGGTCTGGGTCTGACCATCTCCCGGCGTCTGGCAAGGATGATGGGCGGCGATATCCGGGTCGAGAGCAAGCTTGGCAGCGGCAGCACTTTTTACTTCACGGCCCGATTCCGGGTCGAACCCCAAGCCGCAGTCAAAAAGATGCCGATTCCCTGCGATGTGAAAGGGATTCGGGCTCTGGTGGTGGATGACAATGCCACCAATCGCCTCATTCTGAATGAAACACTTTCTTCCTGGGGATTGCGGGTCAGCGAGGCCGAAAACGGCGAAGCGTGTCTCGAAGCCATTGCCGAGGCTGAAACTGCCAATCAGCCATTCCCGTTGATCCTGCTCGATAGTAAAATGCCTGGAATGGATGGGTTTGAAACCGCCGCGAAGATAAAGGATCGCTTTGGTCATATGGGGCAGACCTTGATTCTGCTCATTTCAGAAGAGAGTAGTCGAGACATTTCGAGGGCCAGGGAGATCGGCATTTCGATCTATCTGGTCAAACCGGTCAAGCGTCAGGAGTTGAAAGAATCCATTCAAACGGCACTTGGAAATGCAGGTTCACCGCCTCAGGAGGGCGCTTCGGATAAGACGGAAAAGGCGGCGGATGCGATCCGGCCCCTGCATATCCTCCTGGTGGAAGATGCAAAAGAGAACCGGATCGTGGTCAAGGCGTTTTTAAAGAAAACGCCACACACCATAGAAGTTGCTGAGAATGGAGAAATCGGCGTCGACAAATTCGTGTCAGGAGGATATGACCTTGTTTTGATGGACATGCGGATGCCGGTTATGGACGGCTATACCGCCACCGGGGAGATCCGGAAATGGGAAAGGGAGAACAAGAAAGATTCAACCCCGGTCATTGCTCTGACGGCCCATGCACTCGTGGAGGATAAACAAAAATGCCTGGATGCGGGCTGTACCGATTATCTATCAAAACCTATCAAAAAGGAGGATCTTTTGAGAAAAATTTCGGAATACGCCGAAGAGGCCTTATTTGCCTGATGTCCTTGCGCCGGAAGTCATGCTGAGCAGAATAGGGGACAGACCACGTTTATTTTTGACCATAGCCAATTGACGTCACCCAGGTGGTCATTCCGCCCGGGTGACGCCAATAGCGGGGAGCCCTCGGGTGTTTCGGGCTCCCCATGGTTATGTTAAATGTTAAGAAACACCCCTCGACAATCGGGTTATTGGCCAATCTCTTCGGCCAATACCGGGGCTGTGTCACCCCGCAACCGAAAGAGGTACGTCTTGCTTATGGCCGGTTGATCGGCGAAATGGCTCTTGAACGAGGCCTGCAGGTAAATGATGGGTACGATTTTGTCCCCCACCCTTTTCGTTTCCACCCGAATCTGCTCCTGCCCCCCCGCTGCCTGGCAGGTTTGTCCGCTTGGGGGGGTGTACTTTTCATTATTCTTGTAACACGCCTTTGCGGACCGGGTCAGAAGCTGGGTATGGCCGGTTTCGAGCACCCAGCCGTTGTCGGCGTTGGCCTGGTGAATATTGAGGCTGATGTGTGGAAACCATACGCCGCCTGCGTTTTCCTGACCGGTCAGGGTTGCCCCGTACACGTCCCTCACCGAGAAAACAACGGTGGTTCCCAGCTTGTCTTTCTCCTGGTCACTTTTGGGCACCGTCCAGCCGATCATACGGCTTTGCCCCATGGTTCCGCCAAAGTATTGCATGGCATTGGTGCCTTTGTTCAGCATGTGTCCCTTGAATGCATTTACTTTTACATCCGAATTGAGGTTGGTAGTAATTAACTTGATGATGTCTATCAACAATTCCACAACAAAACTCGGGCCCTCGTTTGCTGCTACGGTCCAAGCCAGCACCGGGAGCAGGCAAAAAGGGAAAAAGTTCGGGTTGCGGATTGCACCCGTTTCTCCGTAGTTTAGAAAGGTATTCAGATTCAGGTCCTGGTAAGATACATAGGCCTTGATCAGGTCTGAGAAACCTCCCCGGCTCTCCTTGAGTGTGCCGACAAGTCCTTCCATGTTCAGCCCCATGGACTGTAGGGTTTGCTCCAGTTCATTGGCGGTCAACCCCACACTTTCCAGGAATTCGGAGAAAGCGATATACTCGTTTTCATCGGTCACCTGACCAAGCCCGTCCAAAAGCGCGATGAGCGCTTCCACCTGTTGAGGGTCTTCAAAAGACTCAAAAAGGTCCAGATAACCGCGGATGGGCATGCCGGTTTTCACCACCTGGTCCTTCAGTTCCCCGGCGCTCCATCCAATGAAAGCCAGGTAGTCCTCCACATCCTGGACCGTTACGGATCTGAACCCCTCCTGGTCTATGCCATCGGCGGATGTGGGCAGAAGAAACACGACGGGTTCCTCCTGATCCCCAATGGGAAAGGCCTGGTAGGTGACCGAACCCACGGTTTCTCCATCTATGGTGGTTCTGGTCCGGATCACCTCTCCAGCTTCCATATCCGCCCGGACCGGGCCCGGTCCCATGGCCAGCCAGATGGCCAGGATCGACGCTGTAATTAGGAATCTTCTCATACGGATACCCCCTTTTTGCCGCCCCTTTACGGGGTCTTTTTCGCGAAAGGCGAACATTATTGCACCACCCTGATGGGCGCGTTGCCGTTAAACTGGAGATTTACAGCTGTGTAGTTGACCCAGTTCCACCATTTGGTCTTCACGTAAAGCTGAACCACGGAGGCCGGGGATGGATCAGTTCCCGTGCCCACGTTCCAGGGATCCCCCACCTGGGCCTTGCATCCCAGGATGCCGAACCCGCCGTGCTGTTTGATCTCTTTCTTCTTGAAAATCCCAAACTTCAGGTACTGCCCCGTGATGGTGGTGTTTTTACAACGGGCGCCGTAATTGCTTTGCACGTCGAAGCTGAACATAATATAGTCATGCTTGTTGCTAGTGGCCCTGGTGATAGCAATAACTTCATTTTGATTATTCGCGGCAGTGTAGTGTAAAAAAGTCATATCCTCAGAATTTAAAATCCGAAATATCCGGGCAGGCCACTGTCCGTTTGTGTAGAGATCGAGGATAGGGGAGTCAACCTTGAAAGAGCCTACGACGGTCCGGGACAACCCTGTGGGATCCGTGGAAGGGGCCAGAAAATCGTCCAGGCTGGTCGCGCCGGAGTCCAGATAGGCGTACAACAAGTCATCAAAGGTCACCACGTAGTCATCCATCTTCTGAACAAAGGATTCAAAGCTATATCCCGCCCTGGCCAGCGCCTCATCGAACCCTTGGATGGTGACTTCTGCCGCATTCAGGAATTGATAGAAAGCAAACACCTCGGCGGCCCCATCATCCGATTCGAGGTCGTAGACGGACTGCAGGATTTCCTTCAGCCCTGCCCCCTTGCCGGTGTAACCCTCGGCCAGAAGGTACAGGTCGTCGAAACCCATCCCGAAATCCTCCAGCCACTGACCCAGTTCCGCCGGGCTGATTTCCAATGTCGCGAGAAACGCCTCCACCGCTTCATCAGCGATGCCGAAATCCGGTACCGGCACGCCCTCTGCCCATGCTTCTTCGGGCAGTATCAGCAACCCGCGTTGGGTGTCGGAGCCAAATGCCCTGACAATGTAAATCTCCCTTCGTAGTTCCCGCCCGCTCCCGTCCGTTACCGTATCCGTGAAGGTTTGTCCTTCATCGAGGGTTCGGCCGTTCGGATCCACATGGACAATGTTGGAATAGCCCAACAGGGCGGAACTGCTGTCGTAGGACTTGACAGCAACATAAAAATCATAGCTTCCGCCCGGGAGGCACCAGGTGGCGCTTGTGTGGTCGCCCATGGGGAGAGCCGACACCCGGTCAAGGGCAACATCAGGGTCAACAAACCACAGGATGCTGTAACGAACCGCACCTTCAACCGGAGACCATGTGAATTGGGCGCAGTTCCCTTTCATCTCCAGCTGCAATTGAAGCTCTGTTGGGGAAACGCTATCCTTCGGTTGTGTATCGGCCTCTGAATCGACAACAACTACCCGGGGAGAATCATAATTGCCTTCGATAAGCACTTCCGCACCGGCAAACGGGCACGGAAAAATCAGCAAAGACAGTAAAAAAACGAAAAAAATCAGTTTCATTCTTGACATGGCAATCTCCTTTGTATGTTTCATCTTTCAAAACCTATTGGGCCAGCAGAAAAGGGGCCTGGTCTCCCCTCACTTTGAAGGTGAAGAGCTGATTGGGATAATTTCTGCCTTTCTGAGCAGTAAAGTTCACCTGTAGATAGAGGATCGGAACGACTTTGCCCTCGACCGTTTCGTTTTCCACCTTCCAGGGTCTTGGTCCCGGGAAGGCCTTGAACCTGGCTTTTCCATCATAGATGCTCCAGCCGTTGTCGGCATTGGCCTGGTGGATCGTGAGCTTGATATAGGGATAAAAAACACCGCCCAGGTTTTCGGAGCCGGTCAAGGTGGCGCCGTATACGTCGCTGACGGAAAATGCGACATTGGCACCCAGGGTCTTTTTGTCCGGTTCGTATTGCGCCCATCCGATCACCTTCGATTGCCCCCGGGTTCCACCGGTGTACTGCATCGGGTTGTCGGCATCAGCTTTTAGAAAACGTCCTTTGCTTGCTGCCAGATGCACGCCGCTCTCGTGAGCCCCCAACTCATCAAAGCCCATCTTGAACGCTACTGAGATAACGATCGGAAGAACGACATTCTCGAGCAGAGCTCTAATAATGGCGAAGATGGCCGTGGGATCCACCGACTCTTCGGCGCTGTAGTTGATCAGTTCTTCCAAGTTCTGGGCGGTGCTTGTGTAGGCGCCGGCCAGCTCGGTAAATCCTCCCTTTCCCTCCCTGAGCACGTCGAACAGGCCTTCAAGGGAAAGCTGATGGTCCGTGAGGACGTCGCTGAACGCGGAGGCTGAAATTCCGGTCAGGTCCAGAAATTCGTAAAAGGCCTGGTATTCGTTTTCCCCCGTGTTCTGCCCAAGTTCCCCGAGCAGGCGGAAGAGTTGGTCCGCCTCGGCCGCATCATCAAAAGATCGGGCCATTTCCAGGTACCAACGCAAGGGTACGACCGCCTTTTCCAGGTCATCTCCCCACTGGGATGCGCTTTTCCCGCTCCAGCTGAGATAATCGGCAACGTCATCGACTGTAATGGGGATGAACCCCTCTGACCCCACGCCCTGGGCCGTAGTGGGGAGCAGCAGCAGCACCTCATCCTCCCCCTCACCGGCGATGTTGACCGCCTGGGAGGTCATGGTCCCAACGACCTGGCCGTCGATGGTGATCTCCGCGGGATAGATCTCTCCCGGTTCGATGCCCCTCCCATTGGCAGCCCCGGCCACGGCAGGGCCGAAAACCAACCAACTCCCCAGCCAGATGGCGAGCACCGATCTAAAGATAGACTTTTTGTGCATTGTTATCTCCTTTGTTTGATTTGAAAATTCGGTGTTATGCAGCCATTTCTGCTTATTCCGGAATCCGTTCAACAACCCCTTTCAAACTGAGTATCCTCCCACATGGTGTGTTCAACCAGGCCCTGTTTTTTCAGTTCCCGAACCAGCATCAAAGCAAGATCACTCCCCAATGGTGTGATCGGGCCTTCCGCCCAATGCAGCACGAACATGAGGTCCTCTTTTACCGTCAGATTTCTGTAGCATTCCCATTGGCTTTTTTCCAACGGGGCAAATTCAGCTTCCATCATTTTGAGAAGTTTTTTGCTCTCTTCTCCCCGACTGCCTCTGCCGAGATGTATTCTGATAGTTTCGATCCAAGCCATTGCTGCCCTCTATTTTTTTAGGTGTCCATAACCAAAGCAAAACTCGTGCCAAGCACTATTCGGTTATTTCACGACCAATTTTCAATAGCTTACGGGTTGCACATTTTTTTCAGTGAAAATTGAATGGCATTTCTCTCATATTTTTCGGAATTCACTCCCATATTTATCGGATTGGTGATATGCTCTCCTAAATATGAGAGCCGTTATTTCTAAAAATAAGGAAACCTCATGGACAAACACGATTATTCTTATGATCCAAGGTTCCAAATCTGCAGCAGTCCCCGGGTTGAAACGGCCATCCGGAGGTGTTTCCGTCACATTCGAGAGGATATCCCCGCCGATGCCTTGACCCTGCTTCTATTTGATCCCGGACTTGGATTTATCGAAGCCGTGGCTGAAGCCACCCCCGAAGGCGGAAAAGCCCACTCCATTAAGACCCAATTGCCGGCCCCCATCCGGGAAAAATTACGGGCATTCATCAGAGACCTTGGGGGCAATCCCGAATGTCAAATCATTGATCGATTGAGGGATGATGATATGGCCAGGCTCGTGGCCCGGGATATGGATGCGCTGGACGAGTCCGGCCTTTTACTGGATTTGATTCTTGAAGGTGAATACCTGGGCGTTGTTGCTGCTACCAACACCCGGGGGGAGAAATTTACGGAAGAGCATGCCCGTTTGATGCTTTCGGTCCACAACCCATTGGCCATGGCCTGTGCCAACTTTCTGAGGCAGAGGGAACTCAAAGAGCTCAGCGAGCGTTTGGCCGAAAACTACCGCCTATTGCAGGATGATTTGATCAGCATCACAGGGGACGAGGTGATCGGCGCCGGTTTTGGCCTCAAAGGGGTCATGGAAATGGTCAACCAGGTGGCGCAGACCGACACGCCGGTGTTGCTGCTGGGCGAAACGGGTGTTGGCAAGGAGGTCATTGCCAACACCATACACCGACTCTCTACACGAAAAAACAATCCCCTCATCAAGGTGGATTGTGCCGCCATCTCGGAGAGCCTGGTGGAAAATGAGCTTTTCGGCCATGAGAAAGGGTCTTTTACCGGGGCTTTCTCGCGGGTGCGCGGCCGTTTTGAGCGGGCAAACGGCGGGACCCTGTTTCTGGATGAAATCGGAGAACTCTCCCCGGAAACCCAGAAAAGGATACTTAGAGTCCTGCAGGAGGGGGTCATCGAACGGGTCGGCGGATCCGAGGTCATTGATGTGGACATTCGGGTTATCGCCGCCACCAACAGGCCGTTGGAGATCATGGTGGCAAGCGGCAAATTTCGGAAAGATCTATTTTTTCGCCTGAACGTCTTCCCCATTCTGATCCCGCCCCTCAGGGATCGCAAGGAAGATATCCCCCGTTTCGTGGATCACTTTATCAAAACCAAAAGCCGGAAAATAAAACTGTCATCCATTGCCACCCTGGCGCCGGGTGTCATTGACAGTCTCATGGCTTACAAATGGCCCGGCAATATTCGGGAACTGAAAAATTGCGTGGAGCGGGAACTTATCATAAACCGTGGAGAACCGCTCACCTTCTCGTCATTGCACGTCACAATGCCTGAAAATGGGGAAATATCCGCTGAGCAACTGGCCGATGGGTTTTTCGATCTCGACCGGGCCATGGCCCGGTATATTCGGAAGGTTATGGATATGACCGGCGGCAGGGTGGAAGGAAAGCACGGGGCCGCACGCCTCCTGGGGATCCATCCCAGAACCCTGCAGTATCGAATGAAGAAGCTTAACATTCCTTTCGGCCGGAATTACAGGCGGGTGCAATCCGTGCCTCAGAAAACGGTCCTTTGACCGGCATCATTGTATGTGGGGTGAAGTTGCGGGAAATAGGGGACAGACCACGTTTATTTTTGTTTGCCGGCAACAGGTTTTTTTCTCGGTCGTCCGGCTTTTCCCGGAGTAACGCGACGTCCAAGCATCTCACTTATTTCCTCGGTAAATCTATTTGACACTAAGGCAAAGTTCCCATTGGTTATTTTTCTGATTTTATCAATTTCTCCTGGTTCCAGCTTATGACGAAATAGTCCCCTGCATGCGAACTGTCTTTCTTCATTATCGTGCCCCAGGTTCCGGTAGAGAACATGGTGAGTTATCAGGTCAGATTTATCCCCCTGCCCATTAATCCGGTAGCTTGACCAGCGATATTCGCCGGGATGGTCGACTATACCTGCACGGACCGGGTTCATTTCAATATATCGCTGACAGACAAAAAGGTAATCCTGTTGTTGAATAATACTGGAACGAAAGCGCCTCTCCCAGAGAGTGCCGCTTCGCTTATAGGTTCGATTGATGTGCTGCACGTAACGTTGTCCCACACTTTCGATCTTTTGCGGACTGAGAAGAAGGTGAACATGGTTTGTCATTAAAACGTAGGCATGAATTGAACAACCCGCACTTTGCGAATACTCTTTCAGCCACTCGATATAAAACTGATAATCTTCATCTGCGAAAAAACATGATTGCCGATTGTTTCCTCGTTGAATGATATGAAGAGGAACACCGGACGCTATTATTTTGGAGCGTCTTGGCATGTTACAGACGCTAAAACGAAAAACAGCGAACCTCAACAGAAAAACGTAGTCTGTCCCCCTACTTATTCGTTTGACATTGCTTTCATCAAAAGTTATTCACAATTTAAAAAACATGAAGGAGCCGGAAAAATGATTCGTAAATATATTTTTTGGGTCTGTTTCTTACCTGTCTCAGTGTTTTGTTGTAATCTCGGTCCACCGGCCCGCGCCGGAGAATCCCGGCGTTTGACTGCGGATGCGGTTCGATATATCGAATCTTTTGTGGAAAAACAGATGGATAAAAACCTGATACCAGGGGTTGGCGTCGGTCTGGTGGAAGGCAACGAAATAGTCCTGGCCAAGGGATACGGCGTCAAAAGTGTGGACACCCATGAACGCGTGGACCCCGACACTCTGTTTCATATCGGCTCGGTCAATAAAAGTTTTACTTCCATGTTGGCGGCGTGCCTGGTTGACGCGAGGGTCATTGACTGGGACTCGACCATCCATGAAATGTGTCCCGTGTGGCAACTGAAAGACGAGGCGTTGAAATTCGTCACGGTGTTCGAGCTACTCTCCATGACCAGCGGCATTCTCGCCGATGATGAGGATGATTTCTGGGACGATTTTGGCGATAATGCGGTTCCCATGAACATTGCCTCTTTTTTTACCGGCTTTAAACTGTCTAAATCGCCCGGGGAAAAATTCAGCTACAGCAATTTGGCGGTGTCTTTGGGTGGATATCTTTTTGTCTACGTTGCCGCCCGCATCGACAAACCCCTGAACGAGGGTTACTCCGATTTGCTGCGGCAATATGTACTTGTGCCGATGGGAATGAACGACTCGACTGTTTTTATCTCCGAAGCCCGGGCCTACGGCAATATGGCGGCCCCCCATAAAAAAATTCAAAATCGGGTGGTGCTCGCCGGTTCCGAGGACCGGGACGATGATCCCCTGGCCCCTTCCGGTTCTATCAAATCCAGTGCCAATGATATGAATAAATTCCTCATGACCCAACTCCGGGAGGGGGTGGCCCCGGATGGAACCCGGGTCGTCAGTTCCAAAAATCTGACCAAGACCTGGACGCCAACCCGGCTTTCACTTGAGGAAAGGTACGGAATGGGTTGGGAGTCAAGGACCGTTGACGGAACCAGGGTTGTCAGCCACGAGGGTGTTTACGATAATTTCACTTCCATCGTTATCTTGTTGCCGGAGAAAAATGTGGGCATGGTCATCCTTGCCAACACCGAATATGTGGGAAGTCTTTTGAGCCAAGCCCATAAAATTCTCATCAAGGCCGTGGATAAGTTCACTCACGCAATCCATCGATTCTAACAGGTGATAAGACGTTTGTATTTACGGTTAAATGTTACTTTCTTATGGATGTTATATATTAAAAAACCAACAGGTTACACTCCCCCGTATAGCATAAATAAATTTTTCTTAATAGCTATCGAAAAAAGAAACCTCCTGTTAAGATGAAGTCGCTTTGGCAAACAACTTTAACTTAAAAAGGAGGTTTCAAATGGACGATGTGGATTCTACCAGGTTGGAGAGTTTTCGTCAATTGCGGAAAGAGATCCGTGGATCCAATGAACATTTGATTGTAGGCATTG
>CAYPQJ010000037.1:0-19431 GCA_964412835.1 uncultured Desulfobacteraceae bacterium
CAGAGACCTACGCTACGTCACTATTTAGTTTTCAAAGAACAAGCCAACTATTAACAAGCCACTCATTTTAAGGCGTTCAGTTCAGAATGTCAAGCTTTATTGTCGAAGCGTTTAACCCTTTTCCGTACACCAAAGAAACAATACTTATATACTTCACCTCAGAACATGTCAACAACTTTTAGAGAAAAAACGCCAAGGAAATTATGTTGATGTGATCAAAAAAACACTTCATTATTTCGTTCAGGTATTTTTGGTCGTTTTCAAAACGGTTTTCATTGTTTAACCATATCCCTTGAGGGATCTCCATTTATCTTTGAAAAGACCGCCCAGCCTTTCAAGAGCTCAAGGGCCTGGCGCACCTGGTTATCCTTTTCGAGAAGTTCTCTGGCTTTCTTTTCTTTATCTGTTTCAGACTTCTTTTCGCTCTTTTTTCCCTCAGTAATTTTTTCACCAATCATATGGCCTTTGAGGTCTTCCTCCCTTATAAACCGCGGCGTCTTCTTCTTCGCATCTTTTTCAGGTGCAATAAACTTGATCTCGATATCGGGCGTAATACCACTGGACTGAATTGATTTTCCACTTGGCGTGTAGTACCGGGCCGTTGTCAAACGAAGGCCCGAGCCATCTGAAAGCGGCAGGATGGTCTGGACAGAGCCTTTCCCAAAGGTTCTTGATCCCAATATCATGGCCCTTTTATTGTCTTGAAGGGCTCCTGCCACAATTTCCGCGGCACTGGCGCTTCCGCCATTAACCAGTACAATCATCGGATAAACCCGAGGGTGACTGTTCTTATGTGCTCTGGCTTCGATATCATGGGACCCGGTTCTCCCTTTTGTACTCACAATAACCCCCGAATCAAGAAATATCTCAGAGACGTCTATGGCCTGGGAAAGCAAACCGCCCGGATTATTTCGCATATCCAGGACCAACCCTCTCATCTTTCCGTCCTTTTCCAGCTCTTCAAGGGCTTTTGACAGGTCTTCTGAAGTATTGCTCTGAAAATTGGAAACCCGCACATAGCCGATTTCCGGGGTAAGGAAAAAATACCTCACACTTTTAAGGGGTATCACGCCCCTGGTAATGGCAAATTCCAGTGGTTTTTCCTCACCCTCACGAAACACCGTCAAATTGACCTTTGTTCCCTCTGGCCCTCTTATTTTCTTAACCGCCTCCATCAAGCTCATATCCAGGGTGGATTCTCCTTCCACCTTGATGATTTTATCGCCTGCCTTCATACCGGCGAGATAGGCGGGTGTCCCCTCAATGGGGGAAACAACCGTCAACACCTTGTCTTTCACCGTAATTTCGATACCAATGCCTGAAAAGCTTCCCTTGGTTTCCGACATCAATTCGCGAAATTCTTCTTTGGTCATAAAGGAAGAGTGTGGATCAAGGCTTCTTACCATCCCTTTAATTGCCCCATATATGAGGTCTTTTGCTTTCTGGGGCTCAACGTAATTCTTTTCCACCTGTCTGAGGACTTCAGTCAGAAGCTCTATATTCTTATACGCGTCCTCTGTATCGGCTTCTACCTTTTCGCCATTTCCATTAAGGAAAAGGAGACCTAAAATAAAGACGGATATTAAAACAATATTAGCAAAAAATTTCCTTTTTGATGTAACCATTTCAAGCTCCTTTGGTAATTTGACCACGGCTGTCAGCCCCTCATGTCAATTCACGGGGCTGATTCAAAAACAGATGTTTTACCGGCAATTCGATAAACGCCATCCTTGGGGAACAGATCATGATATTATGCGAATTGAACCGCGAAGCCAACAAAAAAATTAGCCGGATTTATTAATTGAGTTTCAGCCAGGCTCGGGGATCTAACTTTCTATCGGCCTTTCGAACCTCGAAATATACACTTGCCCCTTTGGAAGAACCGTTCTCCTCGACCCAACCCAGGATCTCACCCCCCTGAACCTCATCTCCCTTTGTTTTTTCACGTTTTGTCAGATGCGCCGAAACGGTAAAAAAACGCCCGCCATGGCTTAAGATAACGACCTCGCCATAACCTTTCAGACGTCCTGAATAAGCGACTTCCCCTCTATAAACAGCCCGTACGGCCGAATCGGCATCCGCTTGGATAACAACCCCCCCGGCACTTGAAAAGGCAGTCCCGATTTTCCGATTCTTTACAATTTTACCCCGAATCGGCAGGGGCAGCCTGCCCTTACAATCTTCGAACTCAAGCGAAGGATCAATAACATAGGGATTTTCGCTTTCAATGGGCTCAAGGGCCTGTTTGAGATCTTCCATTGCAGTTTCAAGTTCCTCGACGGAGGTTTCATAAAACTCTTTCTCCTCATGAATTTTCATTAACAAAAGGACCTTTTCTTCAAGCGATGTCTTAAGAAAAACCAGGCGTGAGGATTTCTCTTTCACCACACGTTCCGTCACACCAATTGACGCCTCTGTGTTCACAATTTCATCATGATGACCTGCAGCCCGTTCCATTAGCGTGCGCAGTTCCAGACGATCTTTCTCCGTAACAATACCGATGTATTTGATGTTTCGCTGCAAATCACTTAATGCATCGGCATTTGCCAGTATGCGGGCATTCCCACGTCGTGAATATTTGTAAAGAGCAATCAAATATTCGCCGATTTTAAGCTCTGTGCGCCTCAAGATGGATTTGAGTTCTTTCAGTTTCTCCTTTTGCGCATCCATTCTTTCGCGCACATGACGAATGTTCGACGTCAACGCCTCCGTTTCTTTCTTCGTATCAGCAACCTGATTTTCAAGTTTCGCCACCAGTGTCAACAAAGCCGCTTCCTTTGACTGGAATGCGTTAAGCTTCCTGGCTTCCTCGCTCAGCTTCGATTCTACCCGTTGAATCTGCTTTTTTTCCGAAGCCTTTTTTACGGCAGTACCAGCCGAAAAAGCCCAGCCAGGAAAATGAGCCAGAGCGAAACACAGACAAAACATGCATCTGGTTGTCAATTTTGTGTTCATCATACTTTGAAAAAACGGCCTATGGCGATAAGGCTTCCGATCATTCCGAGGGCTACGCTGATGAGGAAAAGCAGGGCCATGTGTCCAAAAGACACAAAAACAAGATCCAGAGAATTCATGCCGAAGAATTGAATCTCTTTTGTGGCGAAAAATAAATATCCCCCACCCAGCATCAATAACGTTAAGACGCCTGCCAGAATCCCTTGAATGACACCTTCCAGCAGGAAGGGCACTTTGATAAACCAATCCGTAGCCCCCACCAGCTTAAGGATTTCAATTTCAGTCTTTCGATAAAAGATGGTTAATTTAATGGTGTTTGTCATAATAAAAATAATACAAAGACATAAAAGTCCCCCCACCACGAAAAAGATGGACTCCACCAGATCCATAATCTGTCTAAAGTTATTCACCCATTCTTCGCTGCATTGAACATCCGCTATGCCTTCCAGCTTTGCCAGGGCTCCTTTTATGGCCTCAGGGTCTGAATCATGCTTTTGGGTGCGGTCAAAAAAAACTTCATAGGAAGCCGGGAGTGGATTATCCGACAATCGATCCAAAATGGCGGCATCGCCGCCAAGGGTCTCTTTGAGATCGGCCATTGCGTCTTTTTTGGATATATACACAAGGGTTTTTTGACCCGGTAGCTGCCGCAGAAAAGAATCGACCTTATCTCTTTTGTAAGCGCTGATATCGTCTTTCAGATAGATTGAAAAAGAGAGGCTGTTTCCCCAACCGTGGATCCAGTTGGCCACATTTGCGAAAAAGAGCATGAATATACCGAAAATCAGAAGGGACGACGTCATGGTCCCCAAACCCAGGGCATGTACTGTTAGATTGCCCCTGATATTTTGCAGGGCCTGTTTAAAGAAATAGGTTCTGAATCTTATGCGCATGTATCCCCGGAAAGTCTGCCCTGTTGCAGAAGAATCGTCCGATAGGGCACATCCTCAAGCAAATCCCGACTGTGGGTGGCAATCACCACCGTGGTACCCTTTTGATGGATGCTCCTGAAAAGTGCCATGATTTCCCTGGTCAGGTCAGGATCCAGATTTCCAGTGGGTTCATCCGCCAGGAGAATTACGGGTCCTTTCACAATGGCCCGCGCAATGGCGACCCGCTGCTGTTCCCCGCCGGAAAGCGACAGGGGATAAACCTTTTCCTTATCTTCAAGCCCCACCAGTTCAAGGGTTTGACGGGTCCTTTTTTTGATCCATCGGGTGGGCTCACCGGTTACCTCCAAAGCGATTGCCACGTTTTCAAACACCGTCCTTCGGGGCAGAAGCTTAAAATCCTGAAAAACGAATCCGATTTTTCGACGCAGCAGATCCATTTTTGACCGGCTGATACGGGTCAAATTGATTGAATTTATGAGGATATAGCCCCGCTCCGGTTTCTCCGCACCAAAAATCAATCTCAGAAGGGTTGTTTTTCCCGCACCGCTGGGGCCTGTAACAAAAACAAATTCCCCTTTCGTAATCCTGAGATTGACATCGTCCAGGGCAATATGGGGACCATACTTCTTGAACAGGTGAAAGAGCTGTATCATTTAATATGTGCCCATTGCTCTAAAAAGCCTTGCCCGCGCCAAATGGTAGTCAAAAAGCGCATTAAAATGGTTGACCCTTGCTCGGGTCAGGTACCGCTGCCCATCCAGAACTTCGGTGGAGGTACTGACCTGGGCTTTATAACGCTCCTGACTCACCCTCAGGTTCTCCTCTCCCTGCTCCACCGCCTTTTTTGTGATGGGAATGTTCTCCTCGGCAGTTTTGAGATCTAAAACAGCATCTTTTATTTGAAGTTGTATCTGCTCTTCCAGCTGCATTTTGGTCTTGAGAACTTCATTTTTCACGCTTTGCTGCTGCTTCACATTATAATAGGTCTTTCCCCATTCCCAAAAGGTCCATTCCAGCCCGACGGTCGCCTCCCAGTTACTGGCCTGATGAAATTCCCCGCCGGATACCGACGCCGTATCCCCTTGCTTGATGTAGTCCCACGTCAATACCACCTCGGGATAAAATTTGCTCCTGCTTAACCGAATCTGCTGATCCGTCTGAAGAAGGTTGACATCCATCAGCTTCATTTCCGGCCTGTTTCTAAAAGCGATCTCCACATATTCTTGAAAATCACCCTTCTCCGGATTGTGCACACTGATTTCTTCAACTTCCACCTCGGCATTTACCGGCCTTGACAAAACCGCATTGAAATTGGACCGCGCCAGCCTGGCCTGATTCCTGGTGGATGTCAAATCGTGCTTGGAATTGCTGGCATTTACTTCCGACTCAAGTAGATCGTTGATGGGAATCATCCCTACCTTGTAAAAATTCCGGGCCACTTCCGCATGGCCCTCCAGGGCTTCCGCGGCCTTTTCAGCAGTCTCCACCGCCATATCCGCCGTCAGAATATTAAAATAGGCCGCCTTGGCCTCAAGAGCCAGATCCAGTTCTTGAGTTTGAACCTCCAGCTCTGATTGATCAATACCCAATTCAGAAAGCCGATAGGCGCTTAGGATGGCAAATCCGGTAAAAATCGGCTGCTTGACAGTTCCTCTCCATTCATAATTATTCTGGCTTCCCACCTCAAGAGGTCCTCCGGGCATCCCTTTAAAGAAAACCTCCTGGTTCATACCAAAACGTTTGTATCCATAGGATGTGCTCAGTTTGGGCAAAAAATCCGCTCGCGCCTGGTTTTTCACATACTCTGCCTGATTGAGCTGTTCCTTCTTGGCTTTCAGTTTCCAATTGTTGGCCAGCGCTTCCTTGACGGTTTGCTCCAACGTATAGACTTTCTTCTCTTTGGCCAGTGCCCCATCTGAAAAGAAAAGGACGGACAGCAAACACCCCATACAAGCCATCACGAAACAGCCTTTGCTCCTCATCTCACGCTCCTCCGAAACATTCCAAAAGGTCAATTTGATGCTTAAGTACGGGTATTCATTAAAACAAGGCCTTAAATATGTCAATGCAAACTTTGTGGGCCAAATAGGCACGCTTCCCTATAGAAATTTTATCTTGACGAAAATCCAGGTGATAGTCGAAAATAACATGGTAATTGGGGAATTCGTAAAGTGGGAGGGTCGTCTAATGATCGAATCAAAAAAAGGGAAGATTCTGTTTCTGATTCCATTGATGGTTGTGGTCTTCGCGGTCGGTGCGCTGGCGATGAAGCGGGTAAAAGACCATGCACAGGAGAAAGCCAACCTCCGAAGTGAAAAAGCGCTCCCCCTTTCCGTGCGCTGCATCAGGGCCATATCCGGACCGATTCAGGCCCTGGTTTTTGGTGAAGGGACCGCCCGGGCCGTTCGTCGAGAGTTCTTGACCTTTGAACATCAGGGCAAAATCACTTTTGTGAAGTTGAATCAGGACGGAGAGACCATCCGCGCAGGAGACCGTGTTCAAGGTCCCGGAGAAGGGGAAGACTTAGGTGAAATCCTGGCATCTCTGGACAAGCGGGAGCATCGAGAACAATTGAATGTCACCGGCTCCAACCTGGTGGAAAGCCGACAGCAGGTGAAAATTGCCCGTTCCCGGATTATCGAATCAGAAGCGCAACAGCAACTGGCCGAAGACAATCTCAAACGCCACGAAAAGCTGTATCAAGTCAAAGCCATTTCAAAATACGAACTGGATATTGCCCGCACCCGGGCCAAGACGGCCCGTACTGCCGTAAAATCCGCGGAAGCCACCCTTGAGGCAGCACGATCCGGGGTTAAAGCCGCCCAGGCCCGTATGAAACAGGCGCAACTCCCCATGGAGCGCACCAGCATATACGCCCCTTTTGACGGCGTGCTCACCTATGTGAACATCCAGAAAGGGGATTACTTCACGCCCAATTTTATCAACACCAGCAGTGAAGAGGCACTCCTTAAAACCATCCCCATGGTGGTCATCGATCCCACACAATTTGAAATCACCATGGAACTTCCTTACTTCGAAGGCGCTCTGGTTCGCTCGGGACAGCCGGCCATTGTCATGACCTCCGCCGATGTCATTCCTTCTCCGACCGATCTTCAACCGGGAAACCCATTGCGCAACGGTTCCATGCGCGGAACCGTTTTTTCGGTAAGTCCAGCCATCAGCCCCGGCGGCCGAGCCATACAGGTCAAGGTCAGAACTGAAAAAGGCGCTCAAGGCATTCGGGACGGCATGTTCGTCACCTGCTGGATTATCGTTGCGGAAAAAACCGATGCCATTGTGGTCCCCTATGATGTCTTCGTTTACCGAAAAAATAAGCCTTACGTATTTGTGGTGGACGAAAAGAAAGGCACCGTACAGAAACGACTGGTGGTTGAAGGCATTGCCGGTCTTTCAACAGAGGAAATTCTGGAGGGGGTAGAGGAAGGTGAATTGCTGGTGAATGATGGCCGCCACCATCTCAGTGATGGTGCCCCTGTAACCATCATTGAAATCATCGGAGACGGCAAAAAGTGAGCCAAAAGAGATTATCTTCAAAAACCAATCGGTACAAACCAGTAGAAAATTCCCCCGGGGATAACGCTCCCATTCCCCCCATCATGCGATTTTTTTTCATCCGCCCCATCTTTGCCATCCTTCTGACATTCCTGCTGGTGGGTTCCGGTATCATGGCCTATCAGTCCATCGTCAAGGAAGCGGCCCCGGACCTGGCCATCCCCCAGGCCATCGTTCAGACAGAGTGGGCAGGTGCCGATCCCGAAACCATTGAAAAGCAGATCACCAATCAGATTGAGAAGAAAATAAAATCCATGAAGGGGCTCAAGCGGATCCGGAGCGCCTCCTTTAATTCCTTTTCCGTGATTGCCGTTGAATTTCGCCCCTCCGCGAACCTGATGGAATCCATGCAGATCCTTAGAGTAAAGGTCCGGGATGCGGAACCGGACCTCCCCAAGGATGCCAAAAAGCCCAAAATCGAACAGGTTTCCATCGATGACACCCCCATGCTGACCGTTGCATTGTTCGGCAAGGTCGATCCCATCATTTTGGGAAACACTGCAAAATACCTCAAGGAACGTCTGGAGAGATTGCCGGGGGTCAAAAAAGTCGACCTTGGCGGCAGACGCAAGGAAGTGGTCCAGATCCTGCTGGATCCTAGCCGCCTGGTGGCCCTGGGCATTTCCCCCACAGCGGTTCGGGACAGGATTCGGACCGCTAATCTGGACATGCCCTGGGACAAAATTGAAAGTGATAAGATTGGCGCCACTGTCAGGCTTTATGGACGTTTTCGAGATGTTAAAGACCTGGCTGAACTCCCGGTATCTCGGTTGAACGCCGGGCGAGTGGTCCGCCTGGACGAAATCGGAGACGTTCATCGTGATCTTGAGAGGGAAAAATCCAGCGTATCGGTCAGCTGGGCGGGATCAACCTTTGCGCCGTCCGTAGACATATCGGTGATGAAGGTGCCGGGCGTGGATACCCTCAAAACCATTGAACGGATCAAATCGACTCTGCAAGAGGCGTTTGACGGTCCCGGGGTTCCCTACGGACTCCATTACAGCATTACCTCCGATCAATCGGAATTTATCTGGGAGAAACTCAAAGATGTCTTCAATAACGGCTGGCAGGCCATGCTCTCTGTCTTTGTGGTCCTGTTTTTCCTGCTGTCGTGGCGTGAGGCTCTGGTGGCGGGTCTTTCCATTCCCGTAACATTCCTGGGTGCCCTTTCGCTGGTTTCCCTGCTGGGCTACAGCTTAAACGAAATGGTCATCATCGGCATGGTCATCGCCTTAGGTCTTCTGGTGGACGTATTTATCCTGATGATGGAGGGGATGCATGAGGGCATTTTCGCCGACAATCTGCCATTTGATCAATCCGCCTTAAAAACCGTAAAGACTTACGCCATGCCCGCCTTTGCCGGCCAGGCCACCACAATTCTGGCCATGGTTCCCCTTTTCGGCATTGGCGGCATCGATGGGAAATTTATTCGCATTATTCCGGTAACCGCCATCTGCTGCCTCGTCCTCAGTTTCATCATCGCCATGTTTGTGGACATTCCCCTTTCCAGGGCCGTTTTCAGAAACATTAAAAAGGATAGTCCCAAGAGCCGAATCGATCGTATCACCGAAAGGGCTTCCAAAAGCCTCTGTCAATGGAGTCTCAGGGCAACGGTTCGAAACAAATGGACGGCCCTGGGAGTCACCGCCATCACAATAGCGCTTCTGGTGCTGTCGCTCATGGGGGTGGGTCTATTGCCCAGTGTGTTGTATCCCAAAGCGGATGGCCGGAACCTGGGGATTACCGTGGAACTGGCGCCGGGAACGACGCTCTCCCGCTCCAGAGAGGTGGCTGAAGTCTTGGGAGAAACCCTTCGTTCAAAACCGTATCTCCAAAGTGTCGTTAAGTTTGTGGGTCAAAAAAGCCCACTTTCACGCAATTCCATCGCCGAATCCCTGATGCCGTTCAAGGACAGCGCCTATATCGGGTTTTCCTGTATTTTCACGAAACTGGATGATCGAGAAAAAATGGCGTTTCAATATCTGGACGACCTCCGAACAGAACTGGCCCGGGCTCTTCACCCCTATCCCGGCAGCACCCTGGTCTTCACACCCCAGACGGGCGGCTCCACCACGGAGGATCCCATTCAGATACAACTCTCAGGCGACGATATGGAAACCCTGCGCCACATGTCCCTTCAGGTTCAGAGGGCGCTTGAACGGATCCCGGGGGCATCCGATGTGCGGGACAACCTGGGTCCTTCCCGTTTGGATGTGAAATTGCGCCCCAATCGCGAGGTCCTGGACTTTCATGGCATTGACCAGGATGACCTGGCCTATCAGGTGAGGTTTGCCATGACAGACGACGAAATCGGAAAATTCCCCCTTGAGGGCACCGAAGAGGATTTGGAGATTCGCATGGGCGTGGCGTGGCCGAGCCGCGGCGGACTTCCGGGGGGACCCACCCGCATTGAAGAAGTAGGGCTCATAAGACCCTTTAAACCCAATGGCAAAACCGTCTCGCTTTTCTCCATCCTGAATCCGGTATTGGGTGAAGCGCCCCTCTCCATCACCCATCAGGGGGGACGGCGTTCGGTGACCGTCATGAGCAAAACGGAAAATCGAACGGTCAATGAAATCCTCTCGGATCTTGAGCCCGTCCTTAAAGAACTGAAAAGAGAATGGCCCACAGGGTATCATTACCATTTTGGTGGAGAAGCGGAATCCGCCGCTGAAACCTATTCGTCCGCCGGAAAAATGTTTTTCGTGGCCATCTTCCTGGTCTTTGCCCTTCTGGCCCTTCAATTCGGCTCTTTTGTTCAACCCTTTATTATCATGCTGTCCCTCCCCTTTGCCATGATCGGAACATTCGGCGGCTTTTTTCTGGTCTGGATTCCGTTTTCTTTTCCGGCAATGATCGGCATCATCTCTCTTGTGGGCATCGTGGTCAATGATGCCATTGTCATGATTGAAACCATGAACAAACACCGAAAACAGGGGATTTCGGTACGCCAGGCGGCTGCCAGAGGAGCTGCGGACCGGCTCAGACCCATCGTGAGCACCACCATCACCACCGTTGTGGGGCTCATCCCCCTGTCTCTCAGCAGCCCCATGTGGATGCCCCTCTGCAACGCCATCATTTTCGGCCTGATCTCAGCCACCCTGATCTCCCAGCTGGTCATTCCCTGTCTGTATCTTCTCCTGACGCCCAACAAACCCTTGACAGCGGCGTCAGCAAAATGATCTCTTGAAGCCCAAACGCACAAACCCATTATCCGCCCCTCAGAAAATGTCACTATACATTTGGAGGCACCCATGATCCGGCTTTTGAGCACTCGTTTTAAGTTCAGGGCGCTTTTGATTTTCCTGTTCTTGCTTGCCGTGATTGATCCCATTCTCATTGAATTGGGGAGTTTCGGGCTCAATTTCCTTGACGTTATTTTCACCATATTCCTTTTGACGGCCCTTTATTCCATTAGCGGCAACCGTAAGATTCTGATTGTGGGCATTCTTCTAATCACACCCATTTTTTTTCTGGGCTGGTCTGGTTACGCAAAAGAAAAATTCTATATGGCCGTTTTAATGTTTTCATTTGGCATGGCTTTTTTCGGGTTTATTGCAGCATCCATTCTGATTCATATTGTGGGCGAGGAAAGCGTCACCATGGACCTCATTTACGGGTCAGCCTGTGTTTATTTCCTTATCGGCTTTTTTTGGTCGGTCGGCTATGGCATTATTGAATTGCTCATCCCCGGCTCTTTCAGTGTTTCCGGACAGGTGCTGAGCCGTGCCGATTATGTCAGCCATTATGGATTCCTAAACGACAATCTTTCCTATTTCAGCTTCGTCACACTAACGACCCTTGGGTATGGAGACATCGTTCCCCTCTCGGGTCCCGCAAAAACTTTTTCTACCCTTGAAGCCATCGTAGGACAGTTGTATATCGCACTCCTTATCGGACGGCTGGTGGGACTTCACACGGCACAATCCATGGCAGAAAAAGGCAAACAGAAAAAACCGGAGGACGAATGCAAACCGTTTTTGGGAGAAGGTCAGGGTAAAGTTGGAGAAGAGCATTAAATAAATGGTTTCAAGGCCTTTTGAAGATCTATATATTTACCTGGTAAACGGCACCCTCACACCATCGGACGAAGGATCCCTTGGGGAAACCTTCATCGGAAACTGGGTGGAAGACAGCAGCGCTTTTCTGTTCTTTTCAGCACCTGCTGAAGAACAGGTGGCCGGACTGCTTGAAAAACGCGGGGAACTGCGCCTTGAAGACAATTTTCATTTCACCTATGAAGACTGGCAGGGAGGCGGGCTGGATACCTTGGAAATCGGGCCGTTCCTGGTCGTACCGCCCTGGCTGGAAAGTCCTGCTGCTGAGGGATACATCAAAATTCTACTGGACCCCGGTGTGGTCTTCGGCAACTGTCTTCATCCCACGACCCGGACCTGTCTTGAAGCGCTTTCCCTCACAGCGGATCAATCACCCTTTGGTCACGTGCTTGACCTGGGAACGGGAACCGGCATTCTGACCATCGCCGCGGTCCTGTTGGGGGCCGAAAAAGCTCTGGCAGTGGATTTCAACCCCCTTTGCGTCAAAACCGCTGCCGGGAATTTTGAATTAAACGGTCTGGCGGACCGTGTGAAGGCCGTTCAGGGAAAAGCGGAAGATTTTGCAGAAGAAAAGGCAGACCTTCTGATCGCCAACATTCAGCATGACGTCATTCGAGATTTTCTGAAAAAATATACCCCCACCAAACCCCAAACCCTGATCATTTCAGGACAGATGCGGAGTCAATCCAGAGATCTCAAAATGCAGTTGAAAAGCCTTGGGTATCACACCTTAAAGGAATGGGATCATGACATGACCTGGTTCACCACCCTGGCGGAAAAAGCCTGAATTGTGAATGAACACACACCTATCCGGCTTTATTTTCCAGTGAAAGGACCAGGGGAATCACATGAAGCTCTCTCGATAATTCCCGTGTTGCCCCCAGTTCCCATCGGCCACACTGAAATTTTCCATTCAGCCGTTTCTCTATTTCATCCGCCAAACCGCTCACATCAATCACCGGATGACGCTTGAACACCTTAGGCAGCCCGTAGGTCAGATTGCAGGCCAGACATTTTCCCGGACGCTGCCGCAGTTGAAATTCAAAATGGAGTTCGTTTCCACGATGGGCTTTATACGATAATCCGATATCAAACGCCCCTTCTTCAGCATCCCCGAACAGAGATTCAAAAAACGCGTCGGCCCGTCCCACTGGGAAAAGTGTTTCAAGGTCTTCCCGGGTGAAAATATCTTTCAGCTCATAATTTTCCGTCATAAACACCCTCCGAGAATAAGAGACACCTAAAAAAAAGAATGTATAATTTACCATAAAAAGGCGTCAATGAAAACAAAAAACCAATCCCTTTTGTCGGTGACCCAAACGGCTTTCCAGTTGGAAAATCCAATGAATTCTTGACTTTCTAAAGTATTTGGCATTACAAGAAAGCGGCGGAATCTGAAAAACCCATACCATAACGGTTGTGTTGGCCCGATTAATGACAGCACCAAGTGGAGCGCATTTATGAGCACGGATGAAATCAAGGTTCCCATCCAGAAACTTCAGGGGCACCACTGTTTTGCATGTGGTACCGACAATCCCATCGGGCTGAACATGCAGTTTTACCGCAGGGGAGACATGATCTGTTCAGACATTGGGTTGGAACGAAACCATGAAGGCTGGGAAGGTATGGCCCACGGCGGCATCATCTCCACATTGCTCGATGAGGTCATGTCCTGGACCGTACTCTATTTCAAACGAACCTTCCTGGTTACCCGTAAGATGAATATGAGGTACATCAAGCCGGTTCCTCTCGGCGTACCGTTGACCGTGAGGGGAAAAATTCTGGATGAACCGGGCAACTCAAAAATTGAGGTTCGCGGCGAAATTGTGGATGCGGCGGGGAAGCTTCTGGTTAGAAGCCGCGGCGAGTTTGTGATGCTGGCCGAGAATCAGCTTTCTTCTGTGTCCAATGGCCTGAAACAGGAAATGATGGACATGTTTGAGAATTTCAAATGACTCAATCCAAGCCAAAAGGATTACATCCCATGTCTACAGATTCAAAGAAACAAACCGTTTCCATTGTACGTTATGAAAAACCACTGGATTCAGTGAGAAAAGCGGTTGATCTCAGCCAAGGCCTTGATCATCTCCCTTCAAACGCAAGCGTATTTATCAAACCCAATATCGTTTTCTGGAGCCGTTTCGGGACCTTTCCCGCCTACGGTGTCATTACCACGAGCCGGGTCGTGGAAGACATGGTCATTCTCCTCAAGGAACGCGGTATCAAGGATATATGCATTGGGGAAGGCATCGTACTTTTTGACCCCCGGGACATAGAAACACCGGCCCATGCCTTTGAGACCCTCGGCTACAACACCATGAAACAAAAATACGGGATCAAAGTGGTCAACCTGTTTGAACGGCCCTACGAAAAAATCGAATTTCATGACGGCACCACCCTTGATTTCAGTACGGACTTTCTCAATGCCGACTTCGTGGTCAACATTCCCGTGCTCAAGACCCACGCCCAAACGGTTGTTACGTTGGGGATCAAGAATCTCAAAGGAACCATTGACGTCAATTCTCGAAAAAAATGCCACAGTGCGGACACGGAAAAAGACCTTCACTATATGATCGCCAGGTTTCAGGAGATCCTGCCCGTCGGATTTACCCTTATTGACGGCATTTTTACCAACGAACGGGGGCCCGGGATTGATGGAAAAATCAGGAGGGAAAACCTGCTCATCGGCTCACGGGATGTACTTTCCGCCGACAAGGTGGGCGCCATGGTGCTGGGCTACAACCCTTCGGAAGTTCCCTACCTGGCTCAGACCGCCCATGAGGCCGGAAGACCCGTTGACCTCTCGGACACAAATGTGGTGGGAGAAAAAATCGAAGCGGTGGCATCAAGGCATCATTACTCCTTCCCCTATACACCGGACGAATCCCAGGCCCTTCCTATTCCCATGAAACGAATGGGAATTCAGGGATTGAGCTTTCGAAAATATGACCTTTCCATGTGCACCTATTGCTCTTTATTGAACGGGATGATTCTGACGGCCATTTCGCAGGCCTGGCAGGGGAATCCATGGGACGACGTGGAAGTACTGACGGGAAAATTGATGAAGCCCACCCCGGGGAAAAAGAAAACCATTCTCATCGGCAAGTGCATTTATCAGGCCAACAAAAACAATCCGGATATCAAGGAACTGTTTGCCGTTAAGGGCTGCCCCCCCTCCATAACACAGATCGTGGAAGCCTTTCAAGCTGCGGGCATTCCCATCAGGCCGGATATTTTTGAGGCCAAAGATCAGTTTCCGGCATTTTTCATGAAAAAATTTGAAGGAAAACCGGATTTTGACATGGACCTGTTCAGGGTAGGAAGTATGGTTTCCTGAGACCTTTCTTATAAATCTTACCGGAACCGGTCTTGGGGAGGGCTTCCAGGAAATCAATACTTTTAGGCGTCTTATAACCCGCCAGTTCTTTACGGCAGTAGGAGATGATCTCCTCCTCAGTGACCGAACACCCTTCCTTCAATACCACGCAGGCTTTGACCGCTTCCCCCCAATGGGCATCCGGAACGCCGATGACTGCGGCTTCCAGCACCTCGGTATGGGTGTAAAGTACATTTTCCACCTCGGATGAATAGACGTTTTCCCCACCCGTAAGGATCATATCCTTTTTGCGATCCACGATATTCACGTACCGCTCCGCATCCATGACCGCCAAATCCCCGGTATACAACCAGCCGTCCCGAATGGCTTTTTGGGTCTCATCGGGCAGGCGCCAGTACCCCGGCGTCACCGTATCCCCTTTCACAATGATCTCACCCACCTGTTTTTCGTCCATGGCCACATCATTTCCCTCTTCGTCCACCACACGGAGGCTCACGCCGATGAATTCACGACCGGTCTTGGCTTTAAAATTCAGCTGTTCTTCGGCTGAAAGGGTTTTCAGATGATCCTTCAAAATGGAAAGGGTCAGATAGGGACTGGTCTCAGTCATGCCGTAGGTCTGGATATAGTCGCACCCGAAAGCATCGACAATTTTACGCACGGTTTCCGGCGCAATGGGCGCACCGCCACTCAGCACCACCCTCAGGCTGGAATAATCAAATTTTCCCACATCCGAATGGTTCACCATCATGTTGAGCATGGTGGGAATCAGGTTGCTGAGGGTAATTTTTTCTTCCTGGATCAGACGACATACGGAGCGTGCATCAAAGGAAGGCAGAAGCACATGTTTCCCTCCCACCCAGGTCAGCGCAAAGGTGGCCCAGGCATCCGCCAGATGGAACAGCGGCGCCACGTGAAACCACCGGTCTCGATCCGTCAAATGCAGTTCCGCAATGGTCCCCAATGCATGGCTTTTCACATTCTTATGGGTCAGCATAACTCCTTTGGGACGGCCGGTGGTGCCGCTGGTGTAATAGAGGTGGGCCACGTCATCATCGCATATGACAGGAGGCAAAGGTGGCTGATCGGAATGGCTTTTAAGCAGTGCTTCATATTCTACGGAAACCTCATTTAGCATATGAGCATCTGTTCGCGTCCAAATGGTTTTTTCCAGGGTTGACACACTGTGGGGAAGGTCTTTCACTTTTTCAAAAAAGGCCCCCTGCGCAATCAACATGCGTGATTCACTGTCACTTAAGATTCCCGCAATCTCCCGGGTTGAAAGCCGGTAGTTAAGCGGCACCAGAACAATTCCCAGATGGGCGGCCGCAAAATAGACTTCGAGAAATTCGTGGGTGTTTTCATGGAGCACCGCAACCCGGTCGTGTTGCTCAAGGCCCAGGTCCCGCAACCCCTGTGCCAAGCGCCAGACCCTTGCGGCAAACGCCCGGTAAGTCATCCGCAATTCACCACATACAACGGCCTCTTTTTCAGGATACAGACGAACCGCTTTGGGAAGCAATTCATTTAAACCCATAATCCTCTCCTTAATTTGATCTTATAATCCCGCCTTTAGGCCTCATGAAATCGCTTCAAAGGATCGGACGGCTGAACGTACGACATTTCGCATGCTTACATTTCCGAAACAGAACCACTTGATAAAATGCTGTTCTTTCAGCCCCAACTCCCGAAATATTTGTTTTTCTTCAAACCCTTTTTCCCAAACTCTCCTGATGCTGCCGTAAAGATCTTCCAGAAACTGCAGCTTTTTCGCGATCCGTTGCTTTCCTTTTGTGGGTTTTGGATGATGATTGCATAAAACAGTATCAAAATCCAAATCAAGGATTTTTTTCAGAGATTCGATCTGTTCAACAACCACCTCATCGGCCCTGAAGTATTTGATTCTGTCTGAAAGATAGAGATCGCCCGAAAAAATAATACCCCTGTCCGGTTCAAAGTAAACCACGTGATCCCTGGAATGCCCGGGGGTGTGAATGGCCCTGAGCCTGAAATTCGTCGTTTCCATCACTTCCGGAACAACTGCCATTTGGAGAGGGACGGTTTTCCCCCACATATAATGCTGGTAGGGAAAGATACTGAAATCCGCTTTCATTTTTGAGACCGTCAACGGATGTCCGAAAACGGAAATGCCAAGAATGTCCTTTAGGGCGGCAGCATTTCCACTGTGATCTTCATGGTGATGGGTCAAGACAGCCTTTTGAATCTTGCCGGCCGCGGCAATTTCAATCACTTCCCGCTGCATGTGACGAAGACCCGTATCAATCATGAGATCATCCACCCCATAAAGATAAACCGTCATCATGGGGGTGCCTACAGGGGACCAGCCGAGCTCATAAGCTTTCACATCCCCGAATCTACTGCTTCTAATGAATCTCATGTCGGCATATCTGAAAGCGGCCTAGTGTCCGTCCACGAATGAGAAAATTTGTTCGAGTTCAAGGAAGGCGAAAATTGTAACCGCAGGAATACATGGAAGTATTTCGAGGATTACAATTTTAGTCTGACGCCGAAATCGGGCAAATTGGCCATTTGTGGATGGGCACGCCCTAATCATCCTCATAAACATTGGCAATACAGCACAGAAATGTAGCGGGCTCCGTATCGGACAGATTTTTCATGCCATGGGGCTCCATGCTGGGAATATAGATGGCGTCTCCCGGCCCGCAGATTTTGCTGAAAACCAGGTCATTGGTTTCCATGTCAAACTGCCAGCATTCAAATTGTCCGGTGAGGATGTACATGGTCTGATGATAAAAATGGTTGTGAACGGGAATTTCCCCTCCCGGTTCGGATGTAAAGTGGCGCAGGCCGTATTCAGGTGTGCCCATATCATCTTCGCCGCATTTGCTCAACCAGCGCACGCTGATGCCCTTCACTTCATAGGTCTTTCCCCGGTAGGGGAATTTGTCAATTTTTATGCTCTCGCAGTCTTTGAAATTTTGAACGATCATTATTTTACCTCCTCAGCAGTGTTTATAACCCCCGGCAGTTTCCTCGGTGAGCGGCGTACTGACCGGATTTTTCTCAAAATAATCGATAGAGCGGCGGATATCGGTCAAGAGCAAGTCCCCGAGATCCCGACTGACACCGTGGCGCACCAGGATGCGCTGAATCACCAGGTCCTCCCTGTTGGCGGGCATGGAATAGGCCGGCACCTGCCATCCGCGGCTTCTCAGCCGGTCTGCAAGATCGTAAAGGGTGAATCCCGGATTGGTATCATCCTTCAGGGACCAGCAGAGCGCCGGAATCCCACCCCGGCCGTCGTAGATCACGTTGAACGGCCCCATTTTTCGGATTTCATCGGCCAAATAGGCGGCCGTATGGTAGCACGTCTGGTGAATTTTGCGGTAGCCTTCTTTTCCCAATCGCAAAAAGTTGTAGTACTGAGCAACGACCTGTCCCCCGGGTCTTGAAAAGTTCAGCGCAAACGTCGCCATATCGCCCCCCAGATAGTTGACCCGGAAAACCAGATCATCCGGCAGATCACTGTTCTCCCGCCAGACCACCCACCCGACACCTAAGGGGGCCAGCCCGAACTTATGCCCGGAGGCATTGATGGATTTGACGCGCGGCACACGAAAATCCCACAACAGGTCGGGATCAGCAAAAGGCGCCAAAAAGGCCCCGCTGGCGCCATCCACATGGATGGGAATATTCAGATCCGTATCTTTTTGAAGCGTGTCCAGCGCATCGGCCACTCCCTTGACCGGCTCATATTGGCAGGTAAAGGTGACGCCCAGGGTGGGAACCACACCAATGGTATTTTCATCACAGCGCTTGATCACCTCTTCCGGGGTCATGATCAAACGATCCCCTTCCATGGGAATCTCCCGCAGCTCCACATCCCAATATCCGGCAAACTTATGCCAGCAGATCTGTACCGGGCCGCATACCATATTGGGATTATGCGCTGCTTTTCCTTGAGCACGCATCTTCTCCCGCCACCGCCATTTCATGGCCATCCCGCCCAGCATGGCCGCCTCACTGGAGCCGGTGGTGGAACATCCCATGGTGCTTTTCGCATCCGGTGCATACCACAGATCCGCCAGCATATGCACGCAACGCGCCTCCACCTCAGCAGTCTGTGGATATTCATCTTTATCGATCATGTTCTTGTCGATACACTCGTCCATAAGCTGGTGGACCTCCGGCTCAATCCATGTGGAGCAGAAAGTTGCCAGATTCTGACGCGAATTGCCATCCAGCATCAACTCATCGTGCACGGCCTGATAGACATGGCGAGGATTGCGCTCAATCTCCGGGAACCTGTATTTCGGCATTCTCGCTGAAAGATCCGTCGATGCAAACACATCGTCCAGGATACTCTCTTTTGCCGTTTCTTTTTCATTTAGCGCCATTCGTCATTCTCCTTTCCCAACAATCGAAGCACGTGGGCATAGTGGTTGGTGGGACCGTGCCCGGCCCCAAAGTCCAGTGCCTGGTCGATGGCCCGGGTAATGAACTCTTTTGCCTTCCCCACCGCCTCCGGTACCGTGCATCCCTGGGCCAACAGGGTTGCCAGGGCCGCCGAGAAGGTACACCCGGTGCCATGGGTGTTCCGGTTGCTGAGACGCGGAGACGTAAAGGTCTGAAC
>CAYPQJ010000037.1:19531-24298 GCA_964412835.1 uncultured Desulfobacteraceae bacterium
ACCGGGTCCACCACCAACCCCGCCACATGGTACTTTTTCAACTGCTCCGCCACCCCTACCACGATCTCCGGGGTGGAAAGCATCCCTGTCTTGGCACCGTCGGCCCCGTAGTCCGACAACACCGACGTCATCTGCTTTCGGATAAATTCCACCGGCACCGGGTGCACCCCCTGAACCCCCAGGGTATTCTGGGCCGTCAGTGCCGTAACAGCACTCATACCATATCCGCCCAGAACGGTGATGGTCTTCAAATCCGCCTGAATACCCGCGCCGCCCCCGGAATCGGAACCGGCGATGGTCAATATCCGCTTCATCCGCTATCTCCCCTATTCTCTCGTGAGCCTGAACAAGCGTTCTTCAGTCCCGGCATAAATCTCTCAAAAAGCGGGGGATCGTTAACGGTAAACTGTGGACCGGAAATTACCCCCATAATCCCCTTCCCCATACCCCATATACCACCAGGAGCCCCAAGGCAACCCCCATCTCCCCGTATTCCATCAAAGAGATTCGATACGCCTTGCGAAGAGTCCGTTCCGTTCGCGCAAATCCCCTGGATTCCATGGCCATGGCCAGCTCCTCCGCCAGGACGAATGACTGCACCAGGAGCGGCATTAGCAGCGCCACGAAATGGGGCACATTTCGAAACCTGGGCCGAAGATCGATACCCCTGGAACGCTGAGCATCTACAATACGGCGGATACTTGTCCCCATGAAGGGAACATACCGAAGCGAGGTGGTGAGGATAAAACAGAATTCATAGGGAACCCCCATCTGTCTCATACTCTGGCCCAGATCCTCGGGATCCATGCCGTGAAAGAAAAGAAAGGAGAGGGTGAGAAGATCGAGCAGCCGCAGGGAAAGCATGAGAGCGGTCTCCACATCAAAGGAGATGATGGAGATGACAAAGACCAGGCCCACCAGGGGCAGCAGCATTTTTAGCGCGCGAATCCACTGCCCCGCCAGCTTGAATAGAAAAAGGCCCACACACAAGAGACCCAGGGCCCCAGCCAGGACCACAGTCTGCCCGGTCATGAGAATGGCGATAATCCCCATACTCCCAAGGGCCAGTTTTGTCCTTGGATCCAGCTTCGTGCCGCATGTCCTGGAATTCGGCTGTTTAATATCCACGATTCCCGGATCCCCTTCCACCCGGCCATCCCTCCGCCCCAATGGAATGAAGGGGGCCAATAGGATGGAGAGCCCCCATCCGGATAAGGGATTCATCCCGGACCAGTTCCCGGGGCGTACCCATACCCACCACTCGGCCCCCATGCACCACCACCCATCGGCCGGCCGTGGCATGGGCGAATTCCAGGTCGTGGGTCACCACCACAATGGTCATCCCCTTTTCCCTGAGAGAGAGGAGGAGTCCGGAAAGGGCTTCCAGGAACCGGCCGTCCTGCCCCACCGTGGGTTCATCCAGGACCAGCAGTTTGGGCCCCATGGCCAGGATTGAGGCCACGGACACCCGCTTCTTCTGCCCCTCGCTGAGGCGGTAGGGGGAACGGTCCAGAAGTTCCTGAAGGTGAAAAAGGGTGCACAGTTTCCCGAACCGCTCCTCGCCACCCTCCGGGGACAGCTTCAAACCGATCCTTATTTCATCCGCCACCTTTGTCTTGAAAAACTGATCGTTGGGATTCTGAAAGGATATGCCGATCCGGCCAGCCATGCTCGACGGCCCGGCCCTTCGGATTTTTTTTCCCCTGAAGACCACATCTCCGCCCTGGGACCGAAGGAGGCCGTTGAAATGCCGGATCAGAGTGGTCTTCCCAGATCCGTTGGGACCCACCACCGCAAGGATCTCGCCGGCCCTCACCTGAAGGGACACATCATGAAGAATGGGTTTGTGGTTTATTTCATAATGGATGTTCTGCAACCGGAGCAAAGGTTCCGCTTCCGAATCGCCTGGATTGTTTGCCGGTTCGAGCGCGGGTCTGGCGGGATAACGGGGCAGCAGATGCCGGTCACGGAGCACAGAAACCGCCGCTTTTGGTGGGCCGTCAAACAAAATCCTGCCCTGATCCATGACCACGCAACGGGTGACGTCGGAGAGCACGGTTTCCACCCGCTGCTCAATGACCACTACGGTGGTTCCCCGCCGGTGAAGCCTGCGAAGAATCTTTCGAACCCGCTCCGAGCCTTGCCAATCCAGGTGGGCCAGGGGCTCGTCCAGAACCAGGATCGGAGGCGCCAGGCAGAGAACTGATGCAATGGCCACCAGACGCTTCTCCCCCCCTGAAAGGGCCTCGGGAGAACAGTCCAGCAGGTGCCCAATGCCCACAGCCGCCGCGGTGCGACGGATCTCTTTTTCGATCTCCCGGGCCGGACGTCCCAGGCTTTCAAGGCCAAAGGCGATCTCGTTTTCCACGGTGCTGTTGAATAGCTGAGCGTCGGTGTTCTGAAATACCAGGCCCACCGTTGAAAACAGGTCCTCCACAGTGAGATTCGCCGTGTCCCGGCCCATGATAGAGACCACCCCCTCGAGGGTTCCACCAAAAAAATGGGGGATGAGGCCGTTTAAGAGGTACCCAAGGGTGGATTTTCCCGACCCGCTCCCGCCGCAGAGCAGCAGATACTCCCCTTTATCCACGGTGAGATCAATGCCTTGAAGCACCTTGAACTCGTTTGTATCCGGATATCGGTAGTGTATGTTGGAGAGGCGGATCACGGTTTCCAGAATCCGGCCTTTCTGAGCAGATGAAGTGCCATGATACCGAAAATCGTACCCCCCAGGGTACTGACACTGAAGGCGATGATCAGGGTAGCCATGGCCATGGACTTGCCCATAAACAGGGGAGCCACGATCCAGGCGCTGGCCAGGGCCCCCAGGAGCCCGGTCCCTACCACCTCTCCGGCCCCGGCCCAGTAGATATTTTTAAAGGCCTTGTAGGCCAGCCCCGCAAGGAGAGCCCCGATCATTCCTCCGGGGAAAGCCAGGAGGGTGCCCAGGCCCAGGATATTGCGGAGGATGGCCGCCACTGCAGCCATGATCACAGCATACAGAGGGCCCAGCATTACAGCGGCCAGGACATTCACCATGTGCTGTGCCGGAAAACACTTGGCGATACCCACGGGGATGAAAATGGGGGATAGGGCCACTGAAACCGCCACCAGGACCACGGCAAGGGCCACCTTTTTCGTTTTCAAGAGATATCTCCTTTTTCACTGCCATAAACTTGGAACCGCCCATTGAAAAGGCCCATAAGGATCAGATAAAGAACACCGGTAGCCAGGAGGCTGGGGATTGAGGAACCCCAGGCCGTTTGGCGCTGGAGGAAATGATAGAACCCGAATCCCGCGGCCCAGGCCACGAAAGCCCACGGATTGAATCCTGCCGAATACCAGTAAGTCTTTAAAGGGTCTATCCCGGTCTCGAAATACTTTCCACGTTTCAGGAAAAAATAGTCCGCCAGGACCACCCCGAAAAGGGGACAGAATACCGAACCGATAAAGAGCAGAAAGCCCTCGTAGGCCGTGGCCGGAAACATGAGCGCCAACACCGTCCCCAGGATCCCGCACGCCAGGCCCCCCCGCCTCTCGCCCATACGGGGCCACATATTGAGGGCCGATACCGCCGTGGAATAGATATCCAGAAATGTGGTGGTAAAAGTGGAAAAAAGGACGATGATCATGGCGGGCAAGACAAGGCCCAAGCCCACCATCAGTTCCAGCACCATGCTTTCCGGTGTGGGGGACTGGGTCGCCAGGGCCGCTGCCAGACCGATGGTGTACATCCATGAGCTGAAAATGAAATAGCCCACCCAGGTCCCCCAGAAAGCGGGCCCCGTGCCTTTACTGTACCGCGAATAGTCACACACCAGGGGGAGCCAGCTAATGGGCATGGCAATGACCAAGTCCAGGCCCACCATGAAGGGCATCCCTCCCTTGGAAGGCACTGCCATAAGACTACCCAGACCGTATTCATGAAGCACCACGTAGGTCATGATGCAGCAGAGGCAGATCAAAGCGGTCACGGCGATCCGTTGGAGCCATTTCCAGTAACGTCGCCCCAGCAGTGCCCAGAGCGTGGTGGCGATACCGGCCACCAGGACCCAGCCTCGAAACCCCAAGGTGGGCATGGGCCAAACCGCCTGGGCCGCCTGTCCGCCGATCCACAGCATAACGCCGGTCCACCCCACCAGCTGCACCAGATTGAGGACCGTTGCAAAGTAGGACCCGCGAATCCCGAAAGAAGGTCTCACCGCGACCATGGTGGGAAGGCCGGTTTTGCTTCCGATGACCCCACCAAAGGCCATGGGTATATTCCCGATGAGGTGCCCCAGCAGGATCACCAGGAAACCCGTCGCAAGACCCATGGGGATGAGAAGGCCCCCGGCCCAAATCTCTGCCAGAGACACGGCGGCCCCGGCCCATAGAAGGAAAAAATCCATTCCGCCGAGGTTTCGGTCTTGTTGTTCAATCGGTGCTATTCCTTTATTTCCGGTCATGTGAATGCCTTCCACAAAAAAAGCCACTTTCTTCCAAAGAAGAAAAGCGGCTCAAAAAAACCACCCAACACGAATCGCAGGGATATTCCACGACCGTGCCGCTTCCCTTCGCTGGCATTACCCAGTTCAGGTTCTAAGGGTTGCAGGATGTCTCAATCCGATCCGGCTCTCAGCAAAACCACCCCTAGCGACGAAAGAGACTATACCGCCGCAATAACGGCATGTCAAGAAATTCGAAAAATCCATATCGGGCGACATCTCAACAAAATTCTCTTTCATCGCCGCTATTGACAAAAATCGGCGTATAAGAATATCATAG
>CAYPQJ010000037.1:24398-26276 GCA_964412835.1 uncultured Desulfobacteraceae bacterium
ATTACGGAAAAAATTGAAACGGTGATGGACCAACTCAATGGAATAAGAGGTCATCTTTGACTTAGACAACCAGAAACTCAAGCTGGAAGAGCTGGAAAACCTCATGAGCAAGGCCGATTTCTGGCAAAGGGATCAGGAGGAAATATCCCGTTTGAACCGGGAACGCTCAGCCCTTAAAGAGCAGATTGATACATGGCAGGGCCTTTTCAGAAAAACTGAAGATGCCGCACTCCTGGCTGAAATGGCCCTGGAAGAGAAGGATACATTCACACTGAAAGAAGTCATTCGGGATGTGGGAAGTCTGGAGGAAAACATTAAGGATCTGGAACTCAGATCTCTTCTGGGCAAGCCGGACGACCGGCGAAATGCCATTGTTGCCATTAATGCGGGTGCAGGGGGAACCGAAGCCCAGGACTGGGTGGAAATGCTCTTCAGAATGTATGTCCGGTGGTCTGAGGCCAAGGGGATGAAGGTCCAGGTCATCGATTACCTGGCAGGCGATGAAGCAGGCATCAAGAATGTGGACTTTACAGCAACGGGAACTTATGCCTATGGCTACCTGAAATCGGAGCACGGCATCCACCGCATGGTCCGCATTTCACCTTTTGACGCAACCGGTCGAAGACACACCTCTTTTGCCTCCGTTTCAGTGCTTCCGGAGGTGGATCTGGACATCAACATTGAGGTAGACGAAAATGACCTTCGGATTGACACCTACCGAGCGAGCGGGCCGGGGGGACAACATGTCAACAAGACCAGTTCGGCCATTCGAATTACGCACCTACCCACCAGGATCGTGGTTCAGTGTCAGAATGAAAAGAGTCAGCATCGCAATAAAGAGATGGCCATGAAGGTTCTGAAATCAAAACTCTACGACCTGGAAAAAAATAAGCTGGAGCAAAAAAAGCAGAAAATGCACGACACCCAGAAAGATATTGCATGGGGAAGCCAGATTCGGTCCTATGTTTTCAATCCATACAGAATGGTGAAAGATCACCGCACCAATCTTGATAATGGAAATGTGGAAAAGGTGATGGATGGGGGAATTGATCCCTTCATCGATGCCTACTTACGGATGAAGTAGCCGTTTAAGCTCCTTCCCACGCTCTATGTGGGAATGGTTTGTGGACCTCTGCATCCGTTGGGATGAAACCATGAAATGAGTAATTTTGTATTGTGTCCCCTGAATTTTCCTTAAACAATCTCTCCATTCCAGAGCTTATTCAGAAACATGTGCCAGGGGAGACTATAGATGTCCTCATATGCCTTGATACGAAAAACATTGACAACCTGAACAAGAAATGATAGCACCCCTATTGTTAGTCGATAAGACATCGACAGCATAAATTAGGGAGCTTATCATGGCATTTCAGGGCAAAGAGTTCTCCCCCGAGATGAAACAATTGATCGTGAACTTGAAGCAGCACTTCGATGAAGAAAAGAAGGCTGGGAAAACGGCTTCAACAAAAAACGCAACAGGAAGAGTTGCACATGGATTAGGGATTGGAGAGGCTACAGTTAAAAGGATAATGGCCACTCATAAGCAAGAGAAGGTAGTTGTTGAAGAAAAAGAAAGAGGGAAGCCACCTTATCGATTGTCGCTTAATTTACAGCCTGTTATTAGAGAATTTATTCGGAAAAAGAACCTCAAAGGACAAAAAATAGACGCTGAAAAGATCCGAGAATATCTCTTAGAAAAGCATTCTGTTGAAATTCCGATGTCAACTTTTCTAAGGTCTTTGAATCGTATAGGATTTACATATGGAGTTGGCAAACGTCGCACAGCCCTGAAAGAGCAAGACTATGTGGTCCTTGCAAGAAGACGATATTTAAGGAGAAAGATAGGGAACAGAAACAATGATGGTTCCCTGAAAAGGC
>CAYPQJ010000038.1:0-25619 GCA_964412835.1 uncultured Desulfobacteraceae bacterium
ATCCCTCTGGCCATCACATGATGCAACGCACCCGGTGCGTCTATTCGAGCTTTTCCGGGCATGGCTGTTCAATAACACAATTGAAGAAGGGTTATAAATATATAAATATAGGATGTCCCTACGTCCCTCCCGCGTCTACATATGATCGTGCGACCTGCTGCGTCTCCGCGCCTCAGAAGTGCATTCTCTTGGCAAAATGAAATTGGAGAATGAAATCAATTTATTGCGATTTTTTTTTGAAAAAGTGCATTTTTTTCGATCCTTATATCGGAGTTTTAGGAAAGCAAAGGAAAGGTTGCAAGGGTTTAGCAAAAAAGATACAGTTGAAATATATGACCACATATCGGAAAATTTTCATATTCTATTCAGTCGGGCCCGGTTCACGACCCATACGCGAAACCCCATCGAAATCCAGAGGCAGCCATTGGAAATAAACTTTTCGAGGCATGCAAAAAGAAGAGCCAGACTTTATAAGATACCCGAAACAATGGTTGAAAGAATATTGCTTGAATCAAATTTGGTCATTGGAACACATGAACTTGTCACAGATATACCGGAGTTTAAGTATCCGTTAAAAATTGTTGTTTCGGTTGAAGCGGACAGAATGACTGTAATTACAAACTACCCATTGAAGAAAGGAAGGATTCCATGAAGGTACATTACGATGAAGAGGTAGATGCCTTGTACCTGGAACTGGGAACAGAAGAGCCGAACGGTGTCATTGAAATTTCGGAAGGTGTGAATATCGACACCAGTTCTGAGGGAAAGCTGACGGGGATTGAAATACTCAACGCATCAAAGAAAATGGATCTTGCTACAATCCTAACGTACACCCTGGAACTGGATCATAGCATAATCAGTAAAAATATTGCTGCCGCACAAGACGCTTCGAAAGAACTCTCAGTGCGATAATCTTCTCCCCGCTGCTGCCCCCAAACGTTAAGGTATCCGTTCCCAAACGGGTGCTCTGATACGAGGGGAAATTCGTATCACGTCTCACCGACAAGACGATAAGTAGGGATCTTATCAATCTCATCCCCTAATCGCGATCGCGCTTTCCACAGGTCATAGGCTTGTTGCAGCCGGAGCCATATCCCCGGACCGTTGCCGCAGAACTTTCCAAGCCTTACCGCTATTTCCGGTGTTATCGAACGTGCCCCTGTCATAATCCGCTGCAACATCTGCCGAGATATTCCAAGCTGTTGCGCCGCTTCACTGGCAGATATTCCCAGTGCAGGAAGAACATCATCCTTAATGATCTTTCCCGGATGTACCGGTTTCATAGCCGGCTCCTCCGTCACCAATAACTCTTTAGGCATTTCTCTCATTTTTAAACCTTGGGTCGTTTGTACATGGCCTCAATAAGATCCCCAAAGGCCTCATTCACATAACTCCGCTTCACTTTCATGGTGGGGGTGACTTCCCCATCCTCTTCGTAAAGCTTCTTGGGCAGGATGGTGAATTTTTTGATCTGCTCAACGCGTGCCAGGGTGTCATTCACCCCTGATACTTCTTTCTGGATCATCTTGTTGATTTCCGAGCTCTGGGTCAAGTCCTTGTAAGTGGAAAACTGGACCTTGTTGTCCTGGGCGAATTTCACCACATTGTCCTCATCAATCATGACGAGCGCTGAAATGAACTTCCGCTTATCCCCGATGACCACCGCGTCGTTGATGTAGGGGCTGACTTTCAATTTGTTTTCAATGTACTGGGGCGTGATGTTCTTTCCCCCGGCCGTAACGATGATGTCCTTTTTCCGGTCCGTGATCTTGAGATAACCATCCTCATCGATCTCCCCCACATCGCCGGAGTAAAGCCAGCCGTCCCGAATGGTTTCCGCGGTGGATTCCGGGTTTTTATAGTATCCCTTGAAAACGCTGGGGGATTTGACCAGTATCTCACCGTCTTCGGCAATCTTGATCTGGGTGCCCGTAATGGGGGGGCCCACGGTGCCAAACTTTACCTTGCCCACCCGAGCCACACAGGTAACACCCGTCCCTTCCGTCTGTCCATAGCCTTCCACCAGGTTCACCCCGATGGACTGGAAAAAGTGAAGGACATCCGGAGAAATGGGCGCCGCTCCCGAATAGGCCATCCGCATACGGTCAAATCCCAACCGTTCCTTGAGCTTTCTGAACACCGTAAAATGGGCCAGGTTGTAGAGAAGGGTCAGAACACCGGGAACCGGTTTGAAATCCATCATCAGGGAAGCCCGCTTCTTGCCGATTTTGAGGGCTATACCGAAAACCATTTTCTTGAACCAGGTGGCATCGGACATGCGGATATACACGGCTGAGAGATACTTCTCCCATATACGGGGCACCGCATAACCCACGGTGGGGGAGACCTCGATCATATCGTCCGTCACCGTATCCAGATTTTCGATGAAATTCACGGTATAGCCGTGTGTAATGTGGCCCAAGACCGAAAAAAGCTGCTCAAAGACGTGACACAACGGCAGAAAGGAAAGGACCTCGTCTTGATCATTCATGGGGTTTTCAGTGGTAATGGCCTGTCCCATCCACATGAGGTTCCGATGGGTCAGCATGGCGCCCTTGGGAGGGCCGGTGGTGCCGGAGGTATAAATGAGCATGGAGAGGTCTTCCGGCTTCACCTGCGCCATTCGCGTTTCAAGGCGCTCGGGCGCCTTTTCCGAGATCTTACACCCCATCTCGATGATCTCTTCATAGGTCATAACCATGGGATCTTCAAAATGCCGCAAGCCTTCCAGATCCCACACAATGACCTTTTTTAGGTGTGGTACGTTATCCCGAAATTGAAGCCATTTATCCAGTTGCTCTTCATTTTCCACAAAGAAAAACTTGGAATCCGAATTGCCGATCACATGCTCCACCTGGGGCCAGGCATTGGTGGAATAGACCCCCACGGCGGTACCGCCTGCGCACTGAACACCCATATCAATAATCACCCATTCCGGACAGTTGTCGCCGATGATGGAAACGCAATCCCCCGGTTCCAACCCCATGTCCATGAGCGCCGACCCCACATATCCGGCCTGATGATAATAGTCATTCCAGGAAATATCCCGCCAGAGACCATACTCCTTGCTGCGCAGGGCCACACGATCGCCGTATTGCAGGGCGGTCTCCTTAAACATGAGGGGTGTCGTTTCTATCGCCATCGTTTCTTCCGTTTCCACCGCTGAAAACCCTTGGCGGATTCCTCGCTGCGAATGCCCATATAAAATTCTTTCACATCCCGATCTTCCATCAATTCCTGTGATTTGCCCTTCATGACAAACCGTCCATTTTCCAGAATCAGCCCCATGTCGGATATGGAAAGAGCCATACGGGCATTCTGCTCCACCAGTAGAATCGTCATTCCCTGTTCGTTGATGGTTTGAATAATCTTGAAAATCTCCTTGACCAGAATCGGCGAAAGCCCCAGGGAAGGTTCATCCAGAAAAAGGAGTTTTGGACGGCTCATCAAAGCACGACCCATGGCCAGCATCTGCTGCTCGCCCCCCGACAGGGTGCCCGCCCATTGGTCCTGTCGCTCTTTCAACACCGGGAAATAACCGAGAATCTTTTCCACATCCCTCTTGATGCCGGCACGATCCCGCCGAATGTAGGCGCCCATCGATAGGTTTTCCAGAACGGTCAATTCTTCAAACACCTCCCGACCCTCGGGAACGTAAGAGATGCCCCGCCTAACAATGACCTCCGGGTCTTTTCCATCGATACGCTTTCCAAAAAACTCGATGGTTCCCTTATCCGGTTGATCATCCAGAAGGCCCATGGCGGTTTTCAAGATGGTGGACTTTCCCGCGCCGTTGTTTCCCAGGATCGCGGTAATGGTCCCTTCTTCCACGGTGAGGGATACACCCCTCAAGGCGTAAATCAGGCCGTAGAACGTTTCGATATTCTTGATCTCAAGCAGCGTCGGCAATGCCTTCGTCCTCTCCCAGATAGGCCTTCAGGACTTCCGGGTTCTTTTGAACTTCCTCCGGGTCCCCTTCCATGATGGGTTTCCCGAAGTTGATGACCAGGATGCGCTCTGAAATGTCCATGACCATCTTCATGTCGTGCTCAATCAACAGGATGGTCACGCCCAGTTCATCCTGAATATCTTTGACCCAGAAAATCATATCCTGTTTTTCTTCCGAGTTCATACCCGCACAGGGTTCATCCAGCAGCAGGAGTTCCGGCTCCAGGGCCAGAGCCCTGCCCAACTCCACCTGTTTCTGGGTGCCGTAGGGGAGACCGCCCACAAATTTGTTGCGCACGGATTGCAGATCCAGCAGATCAATAATCTCCTCCACCTTATGCCGGTGGGAGACTTCTTCACGCCCTGCAAAGGAACGCCGACCCCACATGAAAGAGCCTCGAAAAAGCCCTGTCTTCATGAAATTGTGGCGGCCCGCCATGAGGTTATCCATGGTGCTCATGTGATTAAAAAGCTCGATATTCTGAAATGTACGGGCAATGCCCAGTTTGGCCACACGATCCGGCTTCTTTCCCTGGATCTCCCTGTCTTTAAAAACAATACGGCCCCGATCGGGCTTGTAGATACCGTTGATGCAATTAAAAAGGGTGGTCTTTCCCGCGCCATTGGGTCCGATGATGGCAAAAATGGACCCTTTTCCAACCTGGAAACTAATGCCATCGAGGGCCACCAGGCCCCCGAATGATATCCCCAACCCCTCAATTTTAAAGAAATCCATAAAACCGTCACTCAAATAGTGTAGCCGTTCACAGGTTCAACGGTTCAGGGGTTCAGGATTGGTTTCCTGTACCGAATACCATTTTTGCTTTATCCCTGACCTTGAACGTTAAACCTGGAACCTTTGAACCCTTACCTACTTAATTTCCATCCAACCGGTCAGTTTCTCATACTTGCCGCCTTTGAGGCATTTGACCAGGAAAACCTCTTTCTGACCCTGGCGACATGCATAAGGCTCAGCCAGGTCCAATGGACCATAGCTGATCTTTCCGCCGATCCCCTTGAAGTTTTTGATCCCTTCCATCTCCTTCACCAGTCGTTCACGGGTCAGGTTCTTGCCACATCGCTTTATGCCTTCCACCAATGGTTCCGCAAAGAGAATACCCGCATAGTAGAAGAGGCCCCATCTTTCTCCCTTGGCGGCGTATTTGCCGTAAGCATCCTTTTTGTATTTCTGGAGCAGGGGATTATCCGAATCCGGCAGCTCACCGAAGGTGGCGGCAATCACGCCCTCCCACAAACCCTTGCTGATTTTATACATGAAGGGAAAATCAGAACAGGTACTGGTGCTCATCCACTGGGGGGCAAACTTCATGGCCTTGCTGGTTCCCACGATCCGAATTGCATGGGTCGGCGTCACCCACAGCAACACCGCATCAGCTTTAGCTTTTTTCAGTTTCATGACATGGGGTTTCATGTCCGTATCGGACTTTTCAACAGGGATCTGCGCCACCAGTTTCAGACCCATTTTCTCCAGCGCTTCCACGGCGCCCTTAAGGCCATTCTTGCCGTAATCATCGTTCTGGTAAGCAATGGCAATCCGTTTTTTGCCCAGTTTTTCAACCGCATAGCGGCAAAGGCCCTTGGCCTCGATGTAATAGAGGGGATAAACCGCAAAGAGGTACTTTTGGGGGGGCTCGATCCAGTGGAGAGACCCTGCGGAAGGTCCCACCCAGGGGATCTTTCGTTCCATGAGATAATCCATCACCGAAAGTCCGGGGGCCGTGCCCACGCCGGACACCCAGGCAAACATGCCGATCCCTTCCTGCAGTTCTTTGACGCCCGCCTTGGTTTTGGCAGGATTGTAGCCATCGTCAAACATGTGATGGATGAGTTTTCGCCCGTGAATTCCGCCCTGAGCATTAATCATTTTAAAGTAAGCATCGGTACCCCGGGCCACCGAACCCCATGGGGCAGCCGGTCCGGTCTGAGGCCCCCACTGACCGATATGGATTTCCGTATCCGTTACCCCTTGTTCGGCGCCGGCCGCGAAGGCCATCCCAAACACCAGTACAAGCGCTGCCAACCCCACCAAAATTCTTTTCATTTTCATGCCTTTCTCCTTTCTGTTAATGATTAATAATTTGTACGGGCGAATGATGATTCGCCCCTACACCTTTTTCACATAATGACGGGCAAAAAGCCCGGACGGCCTAACACACAGAACCAGAACGATAATGGTAAACGCCACAACAGATTTGAACTCAATGGACACATAGAGCCCAAACAGATTCTCGATGATGCCGATAAGATAGGCCCCGAAGACCGATCCGGGAAGCGATGTCATGCCTCCCATCACCGCGCCGGCAAACCCCTTCAACATGGGGTCCCACATCATATAAGGCTGCATGGTCGTGGGAGAGATTAAAAGGCCCGCCAGGCCGCCGACCACGGAGGAAATCCCCCAGGTAACCATCAAAATACGGTTGGTCCTGATACCCATGAGGCGAGCCGCCATATTGTTCTGCTGGGTCGCCTTCATGGCCACCCCCAGCTTGGAATATTTCAGAAACAGGAAAAGGATAGCCATAACTGACAAAGCCACCACAAAGGTGAGCACTTCCAGGGAGCTCATAAAGACTCCCCCGATTTCCACGCTGTCGTAGGGGGACATGGGAAAAGGCATGGTTTTGGGATCGGCCCCGAATTTCCAGGAAACAAACCCCATGAGGATCATCTCAAGACCGATAGTGATGATAATCATTCCCAGAATGTTGGGTTCCTTGGCTCGCCTCAGGACGGCGAACTCCAGAAAAAAACCTAAGAATGCTGCAAAAACTAAAGCGGATGGAAAGGCCACATAGAAAGGAAATCCATAGTTTTCCAGGACCATATAGGTGAAAAAGCTGACAACAAGCGCCATTTCACCCTGGGCAAAATTGACCACTTCCGAAGTTTTGTAAACCAGCACCATGGCAAGCCCCATCAGGGCATAAGAGCTTCCCACGGCAATTCCACTGGTAATAGTCTGGATGAATTCAAGCATGGAAAAACCTCACTTAATCAAAACGGCCAGGTACGCCAGTAGATCTTGGTTCGAATCCAGATCCCGTAGATCCCCAGCGGTTCGAACAGCATGATCAAAACCATGATGAGACCGTAAACAATGAACTGAATATTGCTCACTCCCGTGATGGAAAAATAGTCCTTGCTCAAGAGCTCCAGCCACTGACCGAGATAGGGGATACTCAGGATATTACGCAGCTCCAGATCCAGCCAACTCAGCAGGCAGGCGCCTGCGATGCCACCGAAAATAGACCCCAACCCCCCTACCACTACCATGCCCAGGAAAAGGATGGACATCATCAGGCCAAACATTTCAGGTTCAATGAAACGCAGGACAAAGGCATAGAGTCCCCCCGCAATGCCCGCATAAAAAGCACTCACCGCAAAGGCCAGGGTCTTGTAATAGGTCAGGTTCACGCCCATGGTTTCAGCTGCGATATCCGCGTCGCGAATGGCAATAAAAGCACGTCCCACTTTGGTTTTGATAAGATTGCGTGCCGCAAGCACGAGAATGACGGTGATGACCATCAACAGGTAGTAAAAATCCCGGTCCGAATCCAGATGCCAGGGACCGATGGTCAGGGGGGGCGTATGCAAACCCTGCCGACCGCCGAAAAGTTCGACCCGGCCGATCACCTGAGTAATGGTGAGACCGAATCCCAGGGTAGCAATGGAGAGATAGGGCCCTTCAAGCCTCAGGGCGGGAATACCCAGAAGAAAACCGAAAAGGGCTGCCACCAGGCCGCCGGCCGGCAGGGCCAGCAGAAAGGGTAAATGCGCTTTGGCCATGAAAACCACGGTACCGTAGGCCCCGATGGCAAAGAACCCCGCATGTCCCAGGGATATCTGACCGGTATAGCCCACCAGGAGATTCAATCCCACGGCCACAATAATGTTGATGGCCATATAGTTGGCCATATACACATAGTAATTCTTGACAAAAAGCGGGAACAAGGCCAGGCAGAGTATCAGGGCTGCAAACCAGAAAACCACCACCCCTGATGAAAAGAGCTGCACGTCCTCGTAGTAGTCCCGTTTCATGTCCATGGATAAGATCTCCCAGCCAATTGCGGATTACTTTCGATCTGTTTTGTCGAGCACTTTCCGGTAATAAACTTCAGACTCCCCCAACAGTGGGGATCCCTTACCCATCATGTTAAGCTGCATGATTTTGTAATTGATCTTCTTGATATGTCGAAACTTTTCTCTTTCGTCGGGGATATCATCCAGCATGTCCTCCATGGTTCGAATCTCATTTTTGAGCTGGAGTTCCGGAGGAAGGCAATCTGCATTTCTCAGAATCTTATAGGTCAGTCGAAGGTCTTCCGGAATATTGCTGTCGTCTTCAAGATCAATGGGCTTTCCCTTTCCCGGGAGATTATCAAAGTCCCCATTGTTCTGCGCATCTTGTATCCGCTTTTCAATAATCTTTTGAAATGCAAACATGCTTTTGATACCTTGTTCAGATGTGAAGTGCCTGCTTATATCCGATTGACTTGATTATTTCAAGGTAAAATCGTATAGCTCTGAATCACTTTTCACTTGTTTAACAGCGCAGGCAATAGTACCAATACAAATTCAGGTGTATCGGTTCCTTTATGAAATAAGAGGAGAGAATTTCATGGATTTTATCATCGAAAGGGGCCTGGCCCAACTCCGCAGCATCCCCTTTTATCCGGTCATCCAATCCAGAAGCAAATATGAACTCATCGACATAACCCTGACGGTCATCGGCGTGGCCTTTGAAGAGGTCTCCAAGCGAGCCCCTGATTTGAAACAGGAAATCTCATCATGGAACGACGGCAGGCGATGCGCACTGGGGGTGTTCCCCAAAGGACCTTTCATTACCCTGGAAAAAAGAGGCGACCGCATTCACTACCTGGGGAAAAGAGAGATTGATCCGGACATGACCTTTCTATTTAAAAACCTGGATTCCGCGCTGCTGGTCTTGACGGCCCAGATGAGCGCCCATCAGGCCCTTGCCGAAAGCCGGATTCTGCTGGATGGCCAGGTTTCCTACGGCATGGAATTAAACCGGGCCCTGGCCATTGTGGAAACCTATCTTTTTCCTCAGTTCATATTGAATAAAATTTTCAAGCGGCCGCCCACCCTCAATATGTACCAACTGGCTACCAAAGGCATCATTTACGCGGCAATGGGTCCGGCGCTACTCAAAAACGGTCTTAAATGCACCCTAAAAAAACAATAGGAGGAAATATCATGCTGCCCAACTATTACCAGTTCTATTGTCCCGTCAAGATCCTCTCAGGTCAGTTGGCCGTCAGCAATATTCCTTTTGAGATGAAACTTCTGGGGTGCCGGAGGGCCATGATCGTCACCGATAAGGGCGTGGTAAAGGCCGGGCTGATTGATATCGTGAAATCCGCCTTTGCGGATTCTGATGCGAAAATCGGCCATATTTTTGATGAGGTACCCCAGGACTCAAGCGACAAAACCGCCAACCGCATTGCGCAAATGTATAAAACCGAACGGTGCGACTGCTTTATCGCCGTTGGCGGCGGCAGCGCCTTGGATTCGGCCAAGGGCGCCAACATTGTCCTGTCCGCGGACTCCGGCGATATCCTGGATTTTCAAGGGGCAGATAAAATTACCAGCGACCTGCAACCCCTCATCGCCATCCCCACCACAGCCGGAACAGGCAGCGAGGTGACAAAAGTCGCTGTTATTTACAATGAAACCACGGAAACCAAAATGAGTTTCGTATCCGACAAGCTCTATCCGAACCTGGCCGTAATCGATCCCCGAATGACCCTGACCATGCCCCCTATGATTACAGCCGCCACCGGCATGGATGCGCTGACCCATGCGGTGGAAGCTTACACCTGCCTTCAAAAAAACCCCATTGACGACATCTATGCCAAAACAGCCATTGACCTGATTCGCCGTTACCTGATTCGCGCAACCGAAGACGGTAAAGACATGGAGGCACGGATGGGGATGGCCAATGCCGCCCTTTTTGCGGGGATTGCCTTTTCCAACTCCATGGTGGGGATGGTCCACGCCCTTGCCCATGCCCTGGGCGGTGTCTGCCATGTGCCCCACGGGATGGCCAACGCCATTCTTCTGCCATGGTGCCTTGAATACAACATCCCCAAGGTTCCGGAATACATTGCGGAGCTTTCGGGGCTTCTGGGGGGAGCGCGAGCCTACCTGGAGCCTCTTGAACAGGCGGAAGAAACCATTTCCCTAATCAGGAATCTGTTAAAAAAGCTTAACAAAATTTCCGGAATGCCTGAAAAGTTACGGGATGCCAAAGTTCTGGAAGACCAACTCCCCGAAACAGCCGAAGCCGCCATCAACGACGGCGCCCTGGTCTACAACCCGCGGGAGGTTTCCTATGAAGACGCACTGAACGTATATCGGAAGGCATTTTAGTAAGGAGAAATCCATTGGGCATTACCATCGTACAAAAAAGCGATTTAAACCATCCCAAACCTGAGTCCAAAGTAGCCCTCGTCCTGTCAGGGGGCGGCATCTCCGGCGGCGCTTTCAAAATCGGCGGATTAAACGCACTCAGCAGCTTCATGGCCAATCGACGGCTCAGAGATTTTGACATGTTCGTGGGCGTCAGTGCCGGCGCTGTTCTCGCCACGTACCTGGCCAACGGCGCATCCTCAAAAGACATGGCCGCCAGTCTGGAAGGCGCACCCGGGAAACTCAATCCCATTAAAGCGTGGGACCTGTACACCCCCAATCTCATGGCCTTCCTCCAGATGCCCACCCATGTCATCAGCCATATGTTGTCCATTTTCCCCAAAACACTCCGTGATATTTTGCGCTATAAAAACATCTTCCGGGAGGACTTTCGAAGCCGGCTGATGCAAACCGTCATGAAACCCACCTACAAAAACGTCGGCGATTTTCTCGCCTACTGCCTCAAAGACGGTGACCCCAATGCCCAACACCCCACCTGGCCCTGGCATTATCTGCCCAACGGCATATTCACCACGGAAAAGTTCGAACGGGCCAACCGGAAAAACCTGGAAGACCATGGGTTCATTAACGATTTCACCGAGCTTTACAAGCGCCGTGGGAAAGAACTGTATACCATCGCCATGAATCTGGATTGCGCACAACAGGCTGTTTTCGGACATGACGAGATCAATACGGTTCCCATTTCCAAAGCCATGGAGGCCTCCTTCGCCATTCCCTTTTTCTATAAACCGGTCAACATCGACGGCGTGGATTATGTGGACGGCGCGGTCATCAAGACCACCAATCTGGGCCTGGCCATTGCCAAAAAAGCGGACCTGATCATCTGCTATAACCCCTTCCGCCCCTTTAACCTCGATCTTTTCTGTGCACAGTGCGAAGCCAATAGAGACAGGATTCGGATCGCGGAAGACGGCATCTATGCCATTTTCAACCAGGTTATGCGCACCGTGCTCCACACAAGGCTCATGCATGGCATATCGCTGTACCGGAAAAATCCCGATTTCAAGGGCGACATCATTCTGGTGGAACCCAGCGAATATGACGATAAATTTTTTGACATGAACCCCATGAGTTTCTGGGAGCGCCAGGTGGCCGCCAAACGGGGATACGACTCCGTCAGACAGTCCATCGCCAATGATTATGAGATCCTGAAAAAAATCCTTGCAGCCTATGGCATCAAAACAAATCCCAAATTTAAAACGGCCCCCGTCCAGGAAGTCCCGTCAATGATCGCCACCTGCCCGGAACCGATGGCGGCATGAGAACATTATGGCAAACAGGGAAAGGGCAACCAGGGCCATCATAAATCTGAACGCCATCGCCTCCAATGTCGCGGCAATTCGAAGCATCATCGGCCATCGTAGAGATCTGATGGCCGTCGTCAAGGCCGATGCCTATGGGCATGGGGCGCTGCAAGTAAGCAAAACCGCTCTGAACAGCGGCGCCACCTGTCTGGGGGTAGCCTTGCCCGAAGAAGGTGAAGAACTCCGATCCCAGGGGATCGAGGCGCCTGTTCTGGTTCTGGGACTGATCCACCCGCAGGAAGCCGCCAAAGTGGTCCATTCCCGGCTGGAACAGACCCTTTGCACCCTGGAACCGGCCGAAGCCCTGAATCAGGCGGCTGAAGCATCATCCGGCAAAATCAGCGTTCACGTCAAAGTGGACACCGGCATGGGGCGCATCGGACTTGCCCCCCGGGATGCTCCGGCCTTTGTTCAGAAAATCAGCCGCCTTAAGAACCTCCATCTTAAAGGCATATTCAGCCATCTGCCCTGCGCGGATCACGCGGACAAAACATTTACCCACAGCCAGATTAAACTGTTCAATGGGCTCATACGGGAAATTGCGGCATCGGGCATCAAAATTCCTCAGAAACATCTGGCCAACAGTGCGGGCATTCTCAATTTTCCTGAATCCTATTTTGACCTCGTCAGGCCCGGTATCATGATGTACGGCCTCTACCCCTCCCCCCATGTACGCCGCAGCACAGCCCTGAAACCGGCCATGACCCTCAAGACCACAGTCTCCTACCTGAAACGGGTTCCCGCAGGAACCCCCATCAGTTACGGCCATACGTTTTGTTGCGAAAAATCCATGCACATTGCAACCCTTCCCATCGGCTACGCCGACGGTTACAGCCGAGGGTTGTCCAATCTCGGGTATGCCGTGATCCGAAATCAGCACGCCCCCCTGTTAGGACGGGTATGCATGGACATGTGCATGTTTGATGTCACGGATATCAGGAATGTTCAACCCGGGGATGAAGCGGTTCTTTTCGGCGAAAAGCCCACCGTGGATGAACTGGCCGATCAATTGGGCACCATCAACTATGAAATCGTCTGTTCCGTTGGTAAAAGGGTGCCCAGAATATATCGATAGGGGTCGATAGGGGAACGCTCTTTATATATTTACATTTCGAAGCACCGACAAGGAACTGGATTTCGTCGATTATGCGAAATGTAAATATATAAAGAGCGTCCCCATAGATGGAGGAAAAACCATGATTATCGGCATTCCCACAGAACTAAAGGTGGCTGAAAAAAGGGTGGCTGTTACCCCTTCCGGCGTCAGGACCCTCGTACAGAACGGCCACACGGTCCTTATCCAATCCAACGCCGGGCTTGGAAGCGGTTTCCCCAACGAACAATATATCCAGGCGGGCGCACAAATCATTGTTCACCGGAAAGATATATGGGCTGATGCGCATATGATCATAAAGGTTAAAGAGCCCCTTCCCATTGAGTATGACCTAATGCGAGAGGATCAAATCATCTTTACCTACCTTCACCTGGCCGCCGCCAGGGAACTGGCGGAAAAAATGGTTGAAAAAAAGGTGGTGGGCATTGCCTACGAAACCATTCAGACCGATAGCGGCGCCCTTCCCCTTCTGGCGCCCATGAGCGCGGTGGCAGGACGGTTGTCCATACAGGCGGGCGCCTATTGTCTTGAAGCCAAATCCGGCGGCATGGGGGTTCTGCTGAGTGGCGTACCGGGCGTCAGGCCGGCTTATGTGGTCATCATCGGAGCAGGGGTTTCCGGACTGCATGCCTATTTCAGCGCTGTGGGCACCGGCGCCCGAGTTACCATACTGGACATCAACCAGGAGCGACTGGATTACATCAATGACGTCATGCGGGGAAGCGTTACCACGCTCATGAGTAATGAAGGGATCTTGGAAGAGGAGATCATAAAAGCGGACCTGGTCATCTGTTCGGTGCTGATTCCGGGGGCTGCAGCGCCCAAACTGATCTCAAGAAAGCTGCTCAAAAAGATGAAGCCGGGGGCCGCCATCGTGGATATTTCCATCGACCAGGGGGGGGCCTGCGAAACCAGCCGTCCCACCACCCACAAAGATCCCACCTACGTGGAAGAGGGGGTCGTCCATTACTGCGTCAACAACATGCCCGGCGCCGTGCCACGAACCGCCACCATGGCGCTAACCAACGCCACCCTGCCATACGCTCTGGAGATCGCCAATTCAGGCTATGAAAAAGCCATGAAAGAAAATCCACAGATCGCCAGGGGAATGAATGTGATCAAGGGAAATGTGGTACACAAGGCCGTGGCCGAAAGTGTCGGATTGCCTTACAAGGCGATTTAATCGAAAATACCCCCCCCCTGACCACATTTCTTGATACCGCTTAAAAGAATTAGGGGGGCTTATTTTCACCTACTTCTCTTTCCATACGGGACTTCGTTTCTCCTTGAAGGCCCTTATCCCTTCTGCGGCATCTTCCGTAGAGCAAAGACGGGCAAAGGCCTCGTTCATATATTCAAAGGCCTTGCCATAATCCAAATCCGCTGCCGAATAGAATGCCTGTTTTGCGATCTGTAGTGCCACAGGACTCTTTTGCGCCAGAATGGCGGCCCACTTACGGGTTTCCTTGTCCAAGTCGGCTTCGGGCACCACTTTGTTGACAAGCCCCATGTTTAAGGCTTCCCGGGCGGAGATCAAATCACCGTAAAACAATAATTCGAGGGCCTTCTTTCTTCCTATGGATCGGGTGACCGGAATTACCGGCCCAATGCAGTTCAGCCCCACATTGATGGCGGTCAAGCCCAGACGTGCGTTTTCACTGGCAACGGCGAGATCAGCCGCCGCAACCAGTCCGGCTCCGTTAGCGGCGGCAACGCCATGGACCTGAGCAATAACAGGCTTTTTTATACGGCTGATGACGATTAGAGGATGCTCCATATCGTCTATCCAGTCACGGTACTCCATAACACTCTTCCCGAAAAAATCAGAGACATCAATACCGGCACAAAATGCCTTTCCGGCGCCTTTGATGATAATGACCCTTACTTTTGGATCTGAATCAAGTTCATGAAGAGCCTGGCTCAGTTCCGTAGCAAGGGAAAAATTAAAGGTATTGAGATTATTCGGCCGATTGAGGGTTATTTCAGCAACAAAATCATCTCCAGTTTCAACAATAATACTTTCGTAACGCATGGTATCACTCCTTCGATAAATAAAGTTTTTGAACCAATAATGATGGTCTCGTGAAAAGTCAGTGATGAACCGTTTTCGTCATCTATGATATGCCAAGTCGCCTGCCTCTACATCATTCTCTCGTCTCACATCGGGTGAATTTTGTCAAGACCGGCAGACACAACCATCAAACCATAAATGACTGAATAAAGCTTCGAACCGCTTTCTTTCCACGGAAAACGCCGAAGTGCCCTTCGCACAGGATATCCGCGTCAAAGGTCAGGAGTTTTCTGAGGGATAGCAACCCCCTAACAACACCCTGACTTGCCGGATCCACCCGTTACACTGTCGTCCGTATCAATGACACAGCAGCATGACGACCCATCCCGTCCCAGGGCCGTATTAATAACCGCTGCCGCACATCCCACGCCCGCCTTTACGGTCACGGCTTCTGTGGGACAGTTTCGGGAACAGGCCCCGCACTCCATACACTGGTCCCTGTTTTCGATCCTCGCGTTCCCGTTATGCATGCTGAGGACTGCCTGGGGACAGACCATCAAGCACATGCCGCACCCGACGCATTTCTCCTGATCAAGCGCTAATGTGACCACATCCCTGAGATAGATGAAATCAGACATTCTACAACCCTCTTACGCCACAGAAAGAGCGGTTATCCATAAGATTAAACCTGCCCCACCCCCCGCGATCTCAAGGGGCACTGCCCACTTCATCTCTTTTCTGACCCCCGAGAGCGAGGTATAGGTGGAAGCACCCGTAAAGTTCATGGCCAGATATGCCGAAAGGGCCGGAATCAAAAGAAACCATGCGATAATTTCGGTCCTGCCCGTCCAGCCATTGAAATTTCCAGGCCAGAATCCGGCAAGCAGAATGGCCGTTACCAGCCCCATGATCAGCCCTTTAAGGGAGAAAGCACGCCCCGGCAGCCAGGGCAGCAAAATCGGTGTCAGAACCGCGCCCGAAGCGATGGCACAAATAAAGGCAACCGCGGCAAAGAGACCGTAACGCATGGTTCCGGCCCAGAATCCCCCTTCTCCACCAAAGCCCCCTACGAAGAACAGACCGGGCAGTATGAGAAGACTCCATTTGAGGGTTCCCACCAGTTCAACCGGGACCAGAACCGTCCTTTCCCCCGTAGAAAAGGTTTTCTTTCGCATATCCGGTGTCGCTTTGCATCCTGCATCTAAGAAACGCGGCAGGTCAGCTGACGCGATGGGGCCATAAATGATCTTAAAGCCGGAACGTTTCTTTACCAGGTGGGCCGCAACGCCGGGGCCGGACAATTGCGGCAGAATCAACTCCCGGCGGGCAACGATCTGCGCCAGATTGCTGAACTCAATCCGCCTGACCAGTTCCTCTGTACCGAATGTTCCCTTTCCCGCAGCACACCATACGTTGACACCGTTGGTGTCCAATACCAGGATCCATGCATCGCGAGCAGCAAGCGCCTCACGAAGCCGGTCAAAGCTCATCTTGTAATTTGCGGTTACAAACACCCGTGTCTTCTCATCAGGATTACCAAGGGCATACAAACCGGGATCAACCGTGAATTTCATACGTCCCACACCCCAGCGGGCTTTGATGGTGCCCAGGTGATCGGCCCATCCCAGCGTAGCGGAAATGCGGGGGACCCTTCCCACTTGGGTCTCAACAGATCCTTCCACAAATGGCTGCTCCATCCTCGGCAGGCTCAACTGAGCCGTTCCGCCCTTGGGTCAGCAGCCGGTTTGGGGAGATTGAACGGCTTGAGAATTTATCGTTTTGAGCATCTCAAAGTTATCTTTCCCCTGATTCATAATTATATTCTCCTCTCTGTTACACCGTTAAGAGAGTTTGCCTTTATTGTCAAGAGCCCTTATCACTTTAGCAATTCCGGACATGCAATCCTTGACTAAAATCAGCCGAAACTGTACGGTTCATCCAACGGTTGATTTTGATTTAAGGGCTTCGATACGGAAAGGAGACAAAAAATGGATATAAAAAAAATGATCGAGAGAAAACGCGTCCTTATTGTGGACGACGAGCAGGATGTGCTCGACAGCCTCATCGAACTTCTGGACATCTGCCGGCTGGATACGGCCCAGTCCTTTGACGAGGGCAAGCGGTTAATGGAAGAAAACGATTATGATGTGGCGATCCTGGATATCATGGGGGTGGACGGCTTCAAGCTCCTGGAAATTGCCAACCGGCGGAACATCCCGGCCCTGATGCTCACGGCCCATGCGCTTTCCGAGGAGAACCTGAAACAATCTGCCGAAAAGGGTGCATCCTATTACGCCCCCAAAGATGAAATCGAACATATAGATCTTTTCGTTGCGGATATCATCGAGGCGAGGGAGAAAAATAAAAATGTTTGGCTCAAATGGCTTGAAAGGCTGGGCGGCTATTACGATTCCCGTTTCACCGGACCCAACTGGCGGGAAAAAGACAAGGCTTTCTGGGACAAAAAACTGAAGGAGATAACCTATCACTAATGGGAAAATATGCAAGACGATCCCTTAATTTCGTTTATGAGAGACTGCTTTCGCTGTAGGTCAGTCCTGTTTCCCCCTTCTTAACCACGATATTCCGTAACCAGCGGTCATTATCCTCCTCCGGGCAATCCGTACGGTAGTGAGACCCCCGGCTCTCGTTTCGCAACAGTGCCCCTTGGCATACCACTTCAGAGAGCAGTAGCATATTTTCAAGCTCAAGGCGCCGGATAAGATCCGAAATCTTCCCCACGGAAGTCGCCACAGCCCTGGACCGGAGTTCCGATATTTTTTTCAGGGCTTCGATCAACCCTTTCGGGTCACGCAGAATACCCGCTTTGAGCCACATCATCTCCTTCAGGGATCGGCATAGATCCCTTGTATTTTCTTTATTTCCCTCAAACCGTGATTCCAGACGGGCTTTTTCATGGTCGATCATTTCACCCGGTGGATTCACAAGACCCGTCTCCTTCGCCCTGGCGGCAGCCCTTTTCCCGGCAATCCTCCCAAAGGTAAAAATCTCACACAGGGCGTTACCCCCCAGGCGATTGGCACCATGGATCCCCGCAGTCGTCTCTCCCGCCGCAAAGAGGCCCACCATGGGTGTTTCCGCATTTTTGTCAATCATGATACCACCCATACAGAAATGGGTTGTGGGGGACACCAGCAGGGTTTTCTGATCGGTATGCCATACGGACGGCAGCAATGGGGCCAAGGGCACCAATCGCTCTTCTGCAATAGGGCTGAGATCCATAATGATGCTTCCTTCTATCCCCTTTCCCGCCATAAGCTCCCGCATGATGGCCTGGGCCAGGCGGTCCCGTGTCAGCCGCATGGGATCATCGAGCCCGTGCTTAATAACGATATCCTCGCCCACCCTGTTCCTGAGGATTGCGCCTTCGACCATAACCAGAATCTCAGAAAGGATGAGTCGATTCCCCAACCTGCCCGCGGCCGTGGGATAAAATTGTACAAACTCCATGTCTTTCAGGGGAAGGCCCAGCTCAAGGGCCAGGGCCTGGCCGTCGCCGGTAATACCCGCGGCATTGTTTGTGTGCAGATACACCTGTCCGAACCCGCCCGTTGTCAGGATCACACTCCCGGCTGTAAAAACCAGGAATCGTCCATCATGGGAAACCCCTGAAGCGGCGGTAACACGATTGTCTGACGAAAAGAGGCGGGTAATAAAGACCCGATCGACAAAGCGCACCCCGATCTTTTCCGCATACTGCCTTAACGGCAGGATCAAATCACTGCCGGTTCGATGTTGCCCGCGAACTTGTCTGGGAAAACGGTGTCCGGCTATTTGCTCGATTTCGAAGCGCCCCTCTTTTTTGGCAAAGGTCACCCCGCATTTTTCCAGAAAAGATATCTCGGTCTTAGCCGCCTCTACCATTACGGATACCAGTTCCCGATCATTCAAAAAACATCCGCCCTTGACCGTGTCTTCCAGGTGAACCTGGCCCCCGTCGCGCGGATCTCCCCATCCGGAAGCGGAAATAACCGCTTTGGCAATATAGGTGTTATTGGCGTATCCCACCTTTGCTTTGGAAACCAGGAGTACATCGGCACCCGACGCTCTGGCTTCAATAGCCGCCCTCAAGCCGGCCCCGCCGCCACCGATCACCAGCACATCACAAGTCATCCTGCTAATTTCATTAAATTTCATGTTTAGCCCACCAATTTTTTTTCAGGGAATCTCTCAATGAAATATCAGTATTCGATTCCCTTTCTCGCGCCGACGCCGTCATTAAAGGGGTGTTTAATCTCCTTCATCTCCATGACGGCCTTTGCAGTTTCCATGACCTCGGCTTTTGCGTAACGCCCGCCCAACATGAGATGCACATCCTTTGGCTTTTCTGAAAGCAGGCTACAGACCTCGTCAGCACGGATAAAGCCGTAATTGACAGCGATATTGATTTCATCCAGCACCACCAGCCCGTAGCGGCACGACAATACGATCTCCTTCGCGCGCTCCCAAGCTTCCCTTGCCGCTTTTTTATGATCCTGGTCCCCATCAGGATTTTCCTTATCCACAAACCCCTTTCCCATGGACTGAATTTCTATACCGGGCAAGTCTTCAATGGCCATGACCTCGCCATAAGGTTTGGGCGACTTAATGATCTGAAGAATAAAAGCGGGCACGCCCATACTGCTCATGAGCAGGGCCTTTCCCAGACAATAAGTGGTCTTTCCCTTACCCTTTCCGGTCACCACTTCGATGAGGCTTTGATGCCCATTCGGGGCCTGGGTCTGCACCACCATTTCCGTCACAAGGTGGACTTCCGTCATGATTTCATTTATGGCTTCAGGTCCTGTCAGAAGCAATTCCACATGTGCTGCTTTTTCCCGCATCAATTTCAGAATTTCGTTCACCGGAATCAGGCCATTTGAAACCAGTTCCAGAACGCCATCCAGGATCACTAAATCATAGGAACCGGACACAGCGGCACCTACAGCACGTTGAAAAGCCTCTTTTGCCCTGTTCCCGGCCATACCCGAATTCTTTTTTGCACCCATCAAGGCTGAAGCGTCAATCACCAGGTTCGGCGCCAGGGATGCCACGGCCGTCTTTTCCCCACCCTCCAGGTCATGGTGGACAAAACGGGTGATGAGTGAGCGAAGCCCATAACCTGAGGCCCGAAGGGCCAGTCCAAAAGGTGCAAAATTGGTTTTTCCCGATGGGCTTGTGTAAACCTGTACCAAACCGGTTTCCTGATTGGCTGATGTTATTTTCTCAATTTTCATGGTATTTTAGCGCGCTCAAAAAAGCACCTGAACCTCAATTATATTACCCGGTGCCAGACATTCCACCCCTTCCGGAATCCGGATCAGGGCCTGAGCTCGGGCCTGGGACTGAATTCGGCTTTTCATGCGGTGCGGAATGGCCCGCCACTCCCCTCCCCGCTTTTCCAGACTCGCCTGGAAAAACTGGGTCCATGTGACATCCCCGCTCATCGCCTCCGCCAGGCGGACTTCTCTCAATGGGAAGGGTGTTGTGGGTCTTCCCGCCATCTGAAGGAGTCCGGGCAAGGCAATCTGAAGAAATGCCATTTCATTGGATGGGGGTCCGCCGGGAAGGCAGAAGATTGGTTTGCCATCCAGGATTCCCAGCGCCACGGCCTTTCCCGGACCGATCCGGACCCGGTGAAAAAACATCTCCCAACCCATTTCATCCAGGACCCTGGTGGTCAAATCCCGCTCGCTTTTCCATGCGCCGCCGCTGGTCAGAAGGGCATCATTTCTTGAAAGGAGTTTTTGGAAGGTCATTTCAAGTTCATCGGGGCGATCCCGCACAACGGCCGTTTCCCCGGACATGCCGAAATGATGCAGCCACGAATAAAGGGTCACGATGTTGCTGGCATACAACTGACCGGGCTGAAGGGGGTGCCCCGGCGCAATAACCTCGTCGCCGGTGGCCACAACGGCGACACGAGGCGACGGATATACCTTCACCTGTTCCAGACCGCCGGCAGCCAGGAGCCCGGTCAGGGCGGGCGTCAAAGCCTCCCCCCGGCTCATAATGAGGCCATCTGCTGCCACATCACTGCCCCGAAACAGAAGATTACATCCGGGCGGCGCATCCCGGTAACAGATCACCCTGTCGCCGTGCTGTTCCGTGAATTCAACGGACACAACGGCATCGGCGCCTTTGGGTATCACAGCGCCGGTCAAGACTTCAACCGTCTCACCCGGCCGAACGGTCTTCAAGGTGGGATCCCCGGCAGCCAGCGTACCGGCGATTCTGAGCGGAACGCCGTTTTCACGCGACGCTTTGGCGATATCCGCTGAAACCACTGCATACCCGTCCCGCAGGGAAGATGTGGCCGACGGACAATCCACCACCGCTTTCAGATCTTCTGCCGCCACATGACCACACACCTCATGAACGGTCATCTGCGCCGGCTTCAGAACCCGAATGGCATCGAAAGTCAGGGAAAGGGCCTCTTCCAGGCCGATATCATAGGTCCGGGCCATGTGAATCTCCCTCGTTAGATTGAAATAAAACCCGGTTTAATCAGAATACCCGGTCGTTTAAGGCCGAAAATGCTTTACGCACAACGCGGACCCGGTCGGGATCAATCTCAGCCGAAACATAACATGCCCCTTCCCCACCTTCAGCCACTACCTCTCCACCGGGATCAACGATCATGCTGTGACCTGCAAAGGCCTTTCCGTCATTGGTTCCGGCGCAATTACATGAAAAAAGATAAGAGAGATTTTCGTGTGCTCGGGCCCGGTTAAACAGGCGCCAGGCTTCCAGTCGGGCCAAGGGCCAGGCCGAGGGCACCAGAAAAATCGAAGCCCCCTGATCCACCATGAGCCGGTAAAGCTCCGGAAAGCGCAAATCATAGCAAGTGGTAATCCCCGCTTTGCCCCACGGCAGATCCACAACCGCCGGTGTTTTACCCGCCTTCAACAGTTCCCGCTCTTCCGACTGGTATCCAAAAAGATGAATCTTCCGATATTGGGCCATAATCCCGCCGTCAGGTCCCAGAAGAAGGGCCGCGTTAAACAAGTCATCGTCTTCCCGCAACACCAGGCTCCCCATCAGGATATGAATCCCCATGGCCGAGGCCTTTTCCCTCAAAGCCGACACGGTCGGGCCGTCAATGGGTTCACTCTCCTTTCCATACCGATGAAACGAAAAATAACCGCAAGGCCACAATTCCGGCAACAGTATCAAATCGCTTGGCGGTGCCTGGTCCAGCAAATCCAATGCCGCTTCAATATTTTCTTCCTTACGTCCGTCTCTAATTTCCATCTGAATGCTGGTGACACGCATATTGGCTATCCTTTCGAAACTTTACATTCAAAGCTGCATTTTGTATAACCCAAAACCTTACGATTAGGCAACCCCCATATTCCGGGTCCCACGCTGGAGCTTGGGGGGGGGGGGAATAGTTTTCAGGGTGCAGAAAAGGCAGCTCCATCCTGCACTCTGCACCCTGCACCCCGTCCCTTTGCGAGGAACAGCCCATGATCACGTTGCTGGATTACGGCGCCGGAAACGTCAGAAGCGTCATCAACGCCATCGAAAGCCTCGGCGAACAGGTCCATATTGTTAAAGCAGGAAATGATATCCTTTCCGCCGATAAGCTGGTCTTTCCCGGAGTCGGCGCTTTCGGCAACATGATGGAAATCCTGAACCGGAAAAATTTCGTCGCACCGCTGCTGGACTATCTCAACGCCGATCGTCCCTTCCTGGGCATCTGCCTGGGCCTCCAGGCCTTGTTTGAAAAGAGCGAAGAAGCACCGGACATGCCGGGGTTGGGGTTCATCCCGGGCGACGTACAACGGTTTGCCACCGATCTTTCCGTCCCCCACATCGGCTGGAACGGACTGAACATCCAACAGCCATCCAAACTGTTTGCAGGTCTTGAAGGTAACGAAAAGTTCTATTTTGTCCATTCCTACCACGTTAAACCCGTTACGGATGACACCGTACTGACCACCACTGATTACGGCTATGAGTTCGTCAGTGCCATCCAGAAGGGAAACGTGATCGCCACCCAGTTTCACCCTGAAAAGAGCGGCAAACACGGGCTTTGCATACTGGAAAATTTCCTCAGAAAAAACGGTAAAATGGCAATGCCCCCGGAAATTTCAAACCGTACATGCCTGGCCAAACGCATCATTGCCTGCCTGGACGTTCGCGCCAACGATTCTGGAGATCTGGTGGTGACCAAGGGAGACCGATATGACGTCAGAGAAAAGGGGGATGTCCGGAACCTCGGCAAACCGGTAGATCTGGCACGACGGTACTACGAAGTAGGCGCCGACGAAATCACCTTCCTCAATATCACCGGATTCAGGGATTTTCCCCTAGAAGACATGCCCATGCTTGACGTACTGCGAAAGACCTCCGAAAACGTTTTCGTCCCCCTCACCATCGGCGGCGGTATTCGGGACTATACGGATAAGGACGGAAGAACCTACACAGCGCTCGAGGTCGCCGCAAAATATTTCAGATCCGGCGCGGACAAAATATCCATCGGGAGTGATGCCGTCCTGGTTGTTGAAGCCCATCTTAAAACCGGCTTGAAAACCGGCCGGAGCGCCATTGAAGAGATCGCCAGGGTCTATGGAAACCAGGCCGTGGTAATTTCCATCGATCCCAGACGGGTATACGTGGACAACCCTGAAGACGTCCAACATCGGGTGATCAAAACGGATATCCCCGGACCCAACGGTGAATCTTATTGCTGGTATCAATGCACCGTCAAGGGAGGGCGAGAAGGTCGAGATCTTGATGCGGTTACGCTGGCACAGGTCTGTGAAACATTGGGTGCGGGTGAAATCCTGTTGAACTGTATCGACCGGGACGGCACATCCTTAGGGTTTGACCTGGAACTCATCAATGCCGTCAAAGAGGCCGTTTCCATCCCCGTTATTGCATCCAGTGGCGCCGGTTGCTCGGAGCATTTCCTGGAAGTCTTTAAAAAAACTGAGGCCGAATCAGCCTTGGCCGCCGGAATCTTTCACCGCGAAGAAGTGCCCATCGGACAGGTGAAAAGGGACTTGAAAGGAGAGGTGGAAATCAGAGTTTAGATTCTTACGCAATCACTTTGAGAGTTCATCTCTCACATTTGTAACACGTTGCAGTTGCAGGTTTTTTTGGGCTACGATATATGTCGATACAGCACAGACCCATGCCGACTACAAGGTTTCTTCTTTCTGTCCCATCTATTTTCATTTGAACCGCAGAATATCGAATTGCGCCATTGGTATAATCGAATTATGAAGTTGTCTCTAAATTTTGTTTGGCGGTGCTTACACTTTTTGTAATAATTGAAATCAGTTGGTTGTTTTAAACAACAGACCAATAGGGGGTATAATGGGACCGTTCACGTTCACTACTGCGGAATCAAAGATTCTGTTTTCCCAAGAAAAATCACCCGTAGCTCGCTAAGGAAGGTGGCAGAACGTGCTGATAGTCCAACAACAGAGCGACTGCAAGATGTTGCGGCATTCGATCGTAAACAGAACGTCGCGTTGTGCCATGTTCAAATGAGATATTGAGCTCATATTCCCGCCTGTTCCGACCTGTCACCCACCTGATGTATCATGGTATATTTACTGGTTTCCACCCATTCATAACATCGCGGGAAGCATTACATTTCTACGCCCCGGTGCGTCCGTCCGAATGATGATATCACACATTTTTCCCGTTTTGAATATAGCAGTTATGTTGCGTGTATGATTATGTTGCGTGAGTTTAAGTGCCTGTTTTCTTGAAATAAGAAAACTTTGAAAAAGTTCTTTTGCTTTGCATATTATTCTTGTTCTTTCCAACTCAACAAATACTTTGGACGTCATTTGCGCTGGACCGGCTGTTTGTTTTTGCATCATTAGAACAGCCCGGATGAGGTTATGGTTTTCCCCAGGGGGGTAGAAGCCATGGACCGATGGAACGTCCCAATGTCTTGGAGAAGTGGCATCGGTTTGAGATTGGACAGGGCGATGGACGGCCGGGTGAGGAGTGCCATATGTAGTCCTCACTTATTTCAAAAATTTTGAAATTCAACAATAATATAGGAAAACTTCACTCTTGGATTAACAGTCTGAAAAGGGCTCGACCACAAGATGTGGTGGTCTTTTATCATATTATGGAGGATTGGTTTGACAGAAAGAACTGATTCCCCTATACTCTTTCCTGGATAAGTAAGCTTCCCGGTTAGGAGAAAAGAAGATGAAAGGCATGAGATTTCTCAGACTTCAAATCTTTGTGTTGGCCATTATTTGCCTCTGCTCGGCAACATTCGGCAGTCGAGTTTGTGCTGATGACAAGGTAATTTTCCTTGCCCATGAGATTTCCTGGGCTCCTCACTATGGAAAAGACCTGAAACAGGGGGGTTATACTGTTGAAATTATCAGAGAAGCCCTCAAACGATCCGGCTATACGTTGGAGACCGTATGGCTGCCCTGGAAGAGGGCACAAGTTGAAGCCGCAAGGGGGGATTACGATGGTCTTGGAGCTTCCTATTATAACGAAGAAAGGGCAACCAAATTCGCCTATTCAGACCCTATAGCTACCACAGAAGTGGTTTTCTTTAAGAGGGCTGAAGATGATATCAAATATTCTAAGCTGGAAGATTTGAAACCATACAAGATAGGGACCGGGTTTGAGTATGGCTATCCTGAGAAATTTGTAAAGGCCGACTATCTGCAAAAGATTGAAGCGTATGAGCTTAAAACAAACATAACAAGGTTATTGAATAAACGAATTGATCTGATAATCGGATCTCGAAATGTCATCCTTTTTTACTTAAAGC